>NZ_JBXWSG010000085.1:0-16382 GCF_059613305.1 Ruegeria sp. BHSB056
GCTGATCACCGCACTTTCGGCTCCGATGTCACAGGGGCGGCTGTATGAGGTCGACATGCGCCTGCGCCCGTCCGGCAATCAGGGACCAGTCGCCACCAGTTGGGCCAGCTTTACCAATTATCAGCAGAATGAGGCCTGGGTGTGGGAACATCTGGCCCTGACCCGTGCTCATGTCGTTGCGGGTGATGCCGGTTTGGCAAATGATATCGAAGCGTTTCGCGTCGGGTTTCTGTCGCGCCCACGCGAGCGGGACAATGTCTTGCGCGAAGTCGCCGAGATGCGAACGCGTCTGGCCGCGGCCAAGGCACCCGCCGGGATCTGGGATGCTAAAAACGGGCCCGGCCGCCTGATGGATATCGAACTGATGGCCGAAACCGGAGCCTTGCTGGCAGGGACTACGGCACGCGATGTGTCCTCAGGCCTCGATGGTGCCGTCGCTACCGGATTGCTGGATGTCGCGCAGGCGCAATCCCTGAAAGACTGCTACAGCCTATGCTGGTCGGTGCAATGTGCAGCCCGGCTTCTATCGGGCAAGGTCATCGAGGCGGAGCAGATCGGTGAAGGAGGTGTGGATTTCCTGTGCCGTGCCACCGGGTTTGAACAGGTCGATGCACTGCAACGGGCATTGCAGGAGAGTTACACGACTGCGGCCGACCTGATCGGCGGCGTGATCCAAGAGGGCGAAGATGGCACGCAGTACTGATCCCAATGACCACAAAGGTCTGATCCAGGAAGCCTATCGTATCGAAGGCATCACCCTGCCGGAATGCCGCAGCATATTTCTGGACTGGGCGCTCAGCCTGCCCGAAGAGCGTGACCAGAACACGGCGCTGACCGAGTTGCATGCGGCATACGCGCTGCACAGCCCGGATCACCCCATGACTCAGGTTCTGTCCGAGGGCCTTCAGGGGGCCCAAACCCCGAAACGGCGTGGCGGCTGGCGCTCTCGGAACCGCTAGGGCTTTTCCATCGGCACATTCGCGACTAAGAGAGCGCCATGACCCAAACTGCCGACCGCCCCCGTATCCGCCTGAAACCCAAAGCCAACGCGCGCGGGCTGCGCCATGGCTTCCCCTGGGTCTATGCAAATGACATTGTCACAGACCGCCGCACGCGCAAGATCCCCGCGGGCGCACTGGCGATTCTCGAGGATGACAACCGCGCGGCGCTTGCGCTGGTGGCGGTCAACCCTGACTCAAAAATCATGTGCAGGGTGCTGGATCGTGATACCACCGCACAATTGGACAATACTTGGTTCGAAACCCGCCTTAGCCGCGCCCTTGCATTGCGTGAACGCTTGTTTGATGCGCCTTTCTACCGTCTGGTCCATGCCGAGGCCGATGGCTTTCCCGGTGTGATCATCGACAGGTTTGGCGATAGCTGTGTCATCCAGCCCAACGCGGCCTGGGCCGAGGTGCATCTGGATACGCTCACCGAAACGCTAGTCAAGGTCGCAGGCGTGACGACGGTGCTGAAAAACGCCTCGGGACGCACGCGCGGGCTGGAAGGGCTGGACGATGAGAACCTGACTTTGCACGGCACCGCACCCGACGCACCCCTGCCTGTGCCGATGAATGGTGCCACGTATATGGCCGACCTGACCGGAGGTCAGAAAACCGGCCTGTTTTACGATCAACGCCCCAACCATGCCTTTGCCGCACGGCTGGTACATCCCGGAGCGCAGGTGCTTGACGTGTTCAGCCATGTTGGCGGCTTTGGCCTGGCGATGCTGGCCGCAGGAGCCGGACAAGCCCTGTCCGTCGATGGGTCTGCTGCCGCGCTGGAACTGGCCGCCAAAGGTGCCGAGGCTTCGGGCCTTGGCGACAGGTTCCAGATACGGCAGGGCGATGCGTTCGATGTGTTGACCCAATTGGGGGACGAGGGTGCGGCGTTTGACGTGGTCATCTGTGACCCACCTGCCTTTGCCCCGTCAAAACAAGCGCTGGATGCGGGATTGCGCGCTTATGAGCGTATCGCGCGGCTTGCCGCACCTCTGGTCAAACCCGGCGGCTATCTGGGGCTGTGCTCGTGTTCTCATGCCGCCGATCTGGGGCGGTTTCGCGATGCCTCCTCCCGCGGGATTGGCCGCGCGGGCCGACAGGCGCAACTGATCCACACCGGATTTGCCGGGCCGGATCATCCGCAACTGCCGCAACTGGCGGAAAGCGGCTACCTCAAAGCGGTGTTCTACCGCCTATGAAGGCTGTTCTCGATACTTGTGTCCTCTATCCAACGGTCATGCGCGAGATGCTGTTGGGTGCCGCACGATTGGGGCATTTCACCCCGATCTGGTCCGTCCGCATCCTCGAAGAATGGGCCCGCGCCGCCCGCAAGCTGGGCCCGACGGGTGAAGCGCAGGCGCGCGCTGAAATCGCGCTGGTGCAAGCGGCCTGGCCAGATGCCGAACGTCCAGCGAACGAGGGTCTTCAAAACCGCCTGTGGCTGCCGGACGCAGCAGATATCCATGTGCTGGCCACAGCAATCGCTGCTTCCGCTGATCTGATTGTCACGGTTAACGCCAAGGATTTTCCCAGAAATATCCTGACTGATGAAGGGCTTGATCGGCAAGACCCCGACAGCCTGCTGTACGGCTTTTGGCAATCCAATCCAGAAGGCATGAGCACACTTGCCACTCAGGTCCTGACAGAGGCCAATCGCCTCTCAGCCGAAAAATGGACCCTTCGCGCGCTCATGAAAAAAGCCCGGCTTCCGCGATTGGGCAAGGCACTCGCCACCTGAGCGGGATCCAGCTTCATCTGGCCAAAAATATCCCGGAGAGCGCGAGAGGCTGGCCTCTCGCAGCACAGGCTTCACTGCTGTGCCCAACGTTGTTCAAGCTTTTCCAGCGCCGCAACACGTTCATCAGTCTTGGGATGGCTCATCAGCCATGCCGGGACCACCCCGGCGCGTTGCTGTGTCAACTCTTCCAGCTTGTGAAACAGTGATTTCTGCGGACCGATTCCGATACCGGCTTTTGTCAGCAAGGCGGCCGCATATTCATCCGCTTCATACTCATCCCCCCGCGACAGGCGCGAGGCGATCAGTGCGGTCAACGCGTTGGCAATCATCGCTCCGACAAAAGGGATGAACCGGTTCAGGACCATGATCAGCGCCGTGCGCATCGCATTCTGCCCCGAAAAATCGATCATCCGCCGCCGCGCGTGACCTAGTGCCACATGGCCCAACTCATGCGCGATTACACTGGCCATTTCCTCAGCCGAAACCTCGCCGTTGCGGAATTTGCGATAAAATCCCCGGGTGATGAATATCCGCCCGTCCGGTGCGGCCAACCCGTTCACCGGGTCGATCTCGTAGATATAAACCGGGACCCGCTCGATCTCGAGCGCGGCAGCCAGTCGGTCGGTCATGCGCTTGAGCGCCGGGTCAACAAGCTCGGTCGACTTTGCGTCCAGTTCCCGATGGGTGCGCCAGACGGAAATCCGGTACATCACAATTCCATAGGCAATGGCCAGCAGGATAGGGGTCAGGCGAAGCATGGGTTAGATATGGGTTTTCAACACCCCAAGAGCAAATGGAAAATAACAGCTTTTCTCTGTTCTGCTTCATTTCGAAGTGAGGTTGTCGATGTAACCGTGTTCATGGATCGCTTTCAGGTTGCGAAAGCGTACGTCCAATTTCATAGCAACGTTCCAAAAGCGCCTGTCGCCGCGGGGCTGATCCGGTCGCGCCATGCAACAGCTCGAGTTTCCGGGGTGAAAACCCGAAATACCCGAACGTGCCTTTGGTCCAGAGTGTCTCAAGCGCGTCGGTGTATCCTTTGGCTTCCATTTCGTCAGAACGCGCACCGGCTGGCACCAACAGTAACCCTGTTCGGGACCTCTGGAGGGACTTTTCCGGGTTGTCCAACTGATCGTAAGCCCAGCCCCACATCCATACGCGGTCGACCCAGCCTTTCATCATCGAAGGCATTCCCCACCAGAACAGCGGAAAGGCCAGGCAGATTGCATCGGCGCGCGCAATCCGCGTTTGTTCCGCAAGTATGTCTTGCGGTGCGCCCGTGCCTGCTTCGCCTTCTATATCCGCCATTGACCAGCGTGGATCGAACCCTTCTGCATGCAAATCCGCAACCTCGGTAGTATGGCCAGCCGCCTTTGCGCCTTCGCAGAGTTTCGCGACAGCGGCGGCCGTAAAGGAGTTCGGCTTTGGGTGATCCAAGATTGTCAGCAGATGCACAGTAAGCTCCTCAGGTTTTCAAACGGCAACCGGGTTACTGTGAAAGCTCAACCCTGCTTGAGGTCAAGGTATTAATCAGCAGGAATACCTGATGGCGTGTGTCACCGCGTCAGCTCGCGCATTCCCTGTTCCAGACCAGCCAACGTCATGGGCACCATGCGATCTTCAAAGATGTCGCGGATCATGCCGATGGAATGAGTATATTCCCAGTTTTTCTCGGGCACCGGGTTGATCCACAGGTTTGACGCCCACTGTTCGCGCGCGCGTTGCAGCCAGACCTGACCGGCTTCCTGGTTCCAATGTTCATTGGCACCGCCGGGATAGGCGATCTCATAGGGGCTCATCGAGGCGTCGCCGACAAAGATGCACTTGTAGTCGGATCCATAGGTGCGCAGCACTTCGTGGGTCGGGGTCTGTTGGTTCCAGCGGCGGCGGTTGTCGCGCCAGACCCCTTCATACAGGCAATTGTGAAAGTAGTAATATTCCAGATGCTTGAACTCGGTTCTTGCAGCGGAAAACAACTCTTCAACCACTTTGATATGCGGGTCCATCGAGCCGCCGACGTCCAGAAACAACAGCACCTTCACCGCGTTGTGACGCTCGGGCCGGGTTTTGACATCCAGATAGCCGTGCTCGGCCGTGGCGCGGATGGTGCCGTCCAGATCCAGCTCTTCGGCTGCTCCCTCCCGCGCCCAGCGGCGCAGGCGTTTCAGGGCGACCTTGATGTTGCGGGTGCCCAGTTCAACCGTGTCATCAAGGTTCCTGAATTCCCGCTTGTCCCAGACCTTGACCGCACGCTGGTGGCGGCTTTCTTTCTGACCAATACGGACGCCTTCAGGGTTGTACCCATAGGCCCCGAACGGAGAGGTTCCGGCGGTGCCGATCCACTTGTTGCCGCCCTGGTGGCGGCCTTGTTGTTCCTTGAGTCGTTCGCGCAGTGTTTCCATCAGCTTGTCGAAACCGCCTAGCGCTTCGATTTCGGCTTTCTCCTCGTCCGACAGGTGTTTCTCGGCCATCTTTGCGAGCCAATCGGCGGGGATATCGACAGCTTCCAACACCTGATCGAAACTGATCTCGCCCAAGCCCTCAAAGCTGGCGGCAAAGGCGCGGTCGAACTTGTCGATATTGCGCTCGTCCTTCACCATCGACACGCGGGCAAGGTAGTAGAACGCTTCGACATCATAGGTGACCAGACCCTTTTTCATGCCTTCCAGAAAAGTCAGATACTCCCGGAGCGATACCGGGATGCCAGCTTTGCGGAGGTTTTCGAAAAAGGGCAGGAACATCGCGTCACGCCACCATGCGAAGCAGAACCAGCGAGATCACCAGCCCCACAAGCGCAAAGGCGATCCCATATCCGGCGGCATACTGCGCCATGTCGGCGCCGTTTCCATTGCGTTTTTTTGCGGTCAAAGCGCCCAGGATTGCACCCAGTATCGCCATTCCCAGTACTAGCAACATATGCGTTTCATCCGTCTTTCGTGCTGTCAGCGGGGCGTCGGCCACTGTTTTGAGCCAGAGATTGAGCCACCAAATCCGAACCGAACCCGTATCGCGCCCATCCAAGGCTGTCCAGCCTGACGGCACGTGCCTGCTGCAATTGACCGGCCTGTTTCAAGGCCTCGGATTTCAACAGCAGCAACGTTGCCAGCAGCGAAGCGTTTTCCGCGCGGGTCATCACGTCGATGGCCTGATCCAGTTCGGGCAGAACCTCGGGTCCGCGATCCTGCGCAAGCGCAAAGGCTGCGGTCTGGGTTGAGACATAAGCCTGATGAACCTCGGTTCCGGGCGTCGCGCGAAGAAATTGTTGCGCGATCTTGAACTGCCGCTGGGCTTCTGCCGGGTCACGAAACTGCTCCATCCGGCCCATCAGGTAGTGGGGATAGGCGCGGCGGTGATCCGCCCATCCCAGTTGCTGCCCGATGCGGGCTGCCTTTTGCGCAGCGCGCATCTGTCGGGGGGAACCCGGCCCCGGTCCCAGTGATTTCTGGATCGCGTTGATCCACTCTCGGGGGGTATTTGTGGGGGGTTGCGCAGCTATTCTGTCGCCGCGTGGATTTAGACGGCTGAGAATTCCGGGGATGACGGCGGCGACCTGATCGCGGGTCATGCCGGTGTGCAGTTCGGGCGCATAAGCCGCGCGCAGGATCAGCATGTCGAACCCGGTCAAGACCGTATGAATATTGTCGTCGTTGAACACCGAATCCGGCAGATGATAGAGGTCGTTCAGCGGACCAAGGGCCTGCGCCAGTTCTTCGTGCAGGCAATCGCGCATTTCCTGCGGGCTGACATCATAGGGGATGAATATCCCCAATCGTTCGCGCTGGCGCAGCTCAACCCAACTGCTTTTGGTTTTGCGACGGTCGCGCTGATACTCAGCCAGGCTGGACGCGTTTGGCACCACGAAACAGGCCGCGTTTGGCAGAATTTTCAGAATGTCCTTCTGGCTGACCGCTTCGATCGTGATATTGGCCTGACCTTCTTTGATTTGTCGGATGTTGATACCCGCCTCGCGCTTCAGGCGGTTCAGCAGGCGGGTCAAATCCTGCTGCATACTTTGTGTCGGCGATCCGGTCAGGCGAACGGTGATCGGCGTTTCGAACCGGGTGAACACGGGCAGTGCGGCCCCGCTTTCCAGTTCGAAATGCAGGGACAGGAAATCCGACGCGATGTTCGTATTGGACCGTGCCGGTGGCGAAGGGCGGGGTGCCGCAAAAGACTTGGCCGGCGGCAACGCCACTTCGACATATGGGACATCGTTCCCGAGTTCGATTGTCTCGACAGACGTGCAGCCAGCGATAACCAGCGCCAGAAAAAGGGCGCCCAAACGCATCATGGGCGGGCGTACTTGATGAACGGTGTCAGGGTGCCGATGCGATCATAAAGGTGGCGTGCCGTGTGGTTGAACTCTTGCGTCAGCCAGTAAACGGATGGGGCGCCCTGGCGATCCGCCTCTTCATAAACCGCCTGAATCAAGGCGCGACCGACGCCCGTTCCTCGGGTTTCAGGTCGGGCGAACAGGTCTTGCAGATAACAGACCTTTTCCACTTTCCAGGCGTGGCGATGAAACAGGTAATGCGTCAGCCCGACCAAAACACCATCCTGTTCCGCGACAAAACAGGAAAAATCCTGCGGGTCGTCGCCCACCAATCTGGAAAAGGTCGTTTCATACACGTTTTCAGGCAGGGTGGTTTCATAAAACGCCAGGTAATCCCGCCACATTTCGGCCCACTGATCTTTGTCCTCGGCCCGCAGGGTCCGGATTGTCAGAGCGTTCGCCAAGTGATGACCCCAATACTGCTGCTTTGCAACGCGGTTGCGTCAGGTATCTCGATGCTGACACCCGAGATACCCAATGGCAAGCCGTGATCACAGATTGTTCACACGCAGGCTAGCGTTTGCCACGTGCCATGAAAGCAAGACGTTCGAACAGATGCACATCCTGTTCATTTTTCAGCAAAGCGCCATGCAGCTTCGGCAGCGCGCTGGCCCCGTCACGCCTGAGGTCTTCGGCCGTCAGATCTTCGGCCAGCAAAAGCTTCAGCCAGTCCAGCACCTCAGAGGTCGAGGGCTTTTTCTTGAGCCCTTGCGTCTCGCGGATTTCATAGAATTGCGTCAGAGCGGCGGTCAGAAGTGCGTCCTTGATGCCGGGGTGATGCACATCTACGATCCGACGCATCGTCGCCTCGTCCGGAAAGCGGATATAGTGGAAAAAACAGCGGCGCAGGAAGGCGTCGGGCAGCTCTTTTTCGTTGTTCGAAGTTATGATGACGATGGGGCGGTGCTTGGCCCGGACTGTCTCGCCCGTTTCATAGACGTGGAACTCCATCTTATCGAGCTCTTGCAACAGGTCGTTGGGGAACTCGATATCCGCCTTGTCGATTTCGTCGATCAGCAGAACAACCTTTTCTTCGGCGTCGAAGGCCTGCCACAGCTTTCCCTTGCGGATATAGTTCGACACGTCATGGACACGCTCTTCGCCCAGTTGGCTGTCACGCAGGCGACTGACGGCATCATATTCGTAAAGACCCTGCTGCGCGCGTGTGGTGGATTTCACGTTCCACTCGATCATTCTCAGCCCCAGCGCCCCGGCCACCTGTCTGGCCAACTCGGTCTTGCCGGTACCGGGCTCGCCCTTTACCAGCAGGGGGCGTTCAAGCGTGACAGCGGCGTTCACGGCAATGGTCAGATCGTCGGTGGCGACATATTCGGCTGTACCTTGGAAACGTGCGGTCATGGGCCTCTCGTGCGTATTTTGCGTTGGACGGGCAGGTTGTGGTTTCCGGGTTACAGAGCGGCAAGGTTTTTTACAACCCGCGTCCCTGCGTCGCCCCTCGGGAATTGTGCTGCAACTCCAAGCCCTTTTGCTTGATTCCGGTAAAGACCATTCGCAGGCGTTGTGCCTGTCGCCCCAAAAAAGCCTGTCAAATTTCATAGAAATACAAGGTTTTGTTGATGTTTGTCTCATAGTTAGACAAATCCGCGGGGGTGCACTGTCGTGCAACGTTTGTGTAGTGACATTCCACCGCCCGTCGGCTAAACGCTGCGCAGAAGGGAGAGCCAAATGTCAGCTGAAACAGCCGCGAACGACGTCACTGGCCAAACCGAGGGAGCAAATATGAAGCAGGAAGTTTTTCTGCCGGAAGATTACCGTCCGGCCGAAGATGAGCCTTTCATGAATGATCGTCAGCTTGAGTATTTTCGCCGCAAGCTGCTGGATTGGAAGACAGAGTTACTGGCTGGTAGCCGCGACACCATCGAAGGGCTGCAAGACAACACCCGAAACATTCCGGACGTCGCAGACCGCGCCAGCGAAGAAACAGACCGTGCGCTGGAACTTCGGACCCGTGATCGTCAGAGAAAGCTGGTCGCAAAGATCGACTCGGCCCTGCGCCGGATTGATGATGGCGAATACGGGTATTGCGAAATGACGGGCGATCCGATCTCGCTGAAGCGTTTGGACGCGCGACCGATTGCAACCATGACGCTTGAAGCGCAAGAGCGCCACGAGCGTCGCGAGAAGGTCCACCGCGACGATTAATCGCCGGGTATGTGTAAGAAATCCAAACGCCGGGGCCTGTGGCTCCGGCGTTTTTGCGTTATGCGGGTGTCATGAAGATCGACGGACTGAAATTCTGTGTAATCGGCGGTGGAATCGGCGGGTTGGCCTCGGCACTGGCGCTGCAACACCGTGGGGCGCATGTCACGCTTCTGGAGCAAGCCCCGGCCCTGACCGAAGTCGGTGCTGGTTTGCAGATCAGTGAGAACGGGATGCGCGTTCTTCATGCACTTGGCGTCACAGGTCTTTCTGTCGGGCAGAAATCCCATGGAACGGTCTTGCGCGATTACCGAAAAGGGCGCGTGGTCAGTCAACTGCCGGGCCCCTCAGTTGGTCCGACCTATTACTATCACCGTGCCGACCTTCTGAACCTTCTTCATGACGCGGCTTGTGCGGCAGGCGTGGATATCCGGTTGGGCGCCAGAGTTTTGCATGTGCAAAAGCATCCCAACGAGGCAGAGGTGGTCTTGGCGTCAGGCGAGCGAATTCGCGCTGAATGCGCCATTGCGGCCGATGGCGGCCGCAGTATTCTCCGCCCAGCTTTGAACGGGGCAGAGGTGCCGGAGTTCACGCATCAGGTGGCTTGGCGCGCCACCATCCCCTGGCAGCCGGGTCATGACCCAGTTTCCGCATCCCTGACGATGGGGCCAGGGCGGCATGTGGTGACCTATCCTTTGCGTGACGAGAGCCTGATGAACATTGTCGCGGTCGAGGAGCGTTCGGACTGGCGGGAAGAAGGATGGCGTCAGACGGGCGACCCTGAAGAGCTGCGCAAGCGCTTTGCAGATTTCGGTGGCCCTGTGCGTGACATTCTGTCGAAAGTCACGGATGTGCATCTGTGGGCATTGTTTCTGCGGCCCGTCGCGCAGAACTGGCAGAATGGTCGGTTGGCTCTGGTGGGGGACGCGGCCCATCCGACGTTGCCATTCATGGCACAAGGGGCATGTCTGGCGCTCGAGGACGCCTGGGTGCTGGCGCGCGCGTTTGACGAACGATCGGGTATCACCAACGCACTGGCGGCCTATGAATCAACCCGCAAACCAAGGGCGCAGCGCGTTGTCGCGGCGGCTGGGTCAAATGCGCGGAACTTTCATCTGCGTGGTCCAGCCCGTATGGCTGCGCAATGTGTGCTGCGGATCGTTGGTGCCCGGTTGTCACAACGCTATGAGTGGATCTACAGTCACGACGTCACGGCTGCCTAGGGCCTCAAAGATCCAGGTCAATCCAGACAGGAACGTGATCGGATGGCTTTTCGTGCCCCCGAACAGCGGCATCAATCTGGCAATCCCGCATGAGGTCGGCCGCTTGTGGCGTTAGCAGGAAATGATCAATCCGAATTCCGTCATTCCGGTTCCAAGCGCCAGCCTGGTAATCCCAGAAAGAATAGTGGTCGGGACCCTGCGTTGTCGCACGGAAGGCCTCGGTAAAGCCAAGGTTCAGGATCTTTCGAAAGGCGGCCCGGCTTTCCGGGCGGAACAACGCGTCTTCCCGCCAGGCATCGGGGCGTTTGGCATCCTCGGCCTGTGGGATGATGTTATAGTCTCCGGCCATCAGGGCCGGCTCCTCTGACTTCATCAGGGCCTGCGCGCGGTCGAAAAGCCGTTCCATCCAGGCCAGCTTGTAATCGTATTTCGGTCCGGGTGCCGGATTCCCGTTGGGCAGATACAGCCCACAGAGTCGCAGGGCCTTTTTGCCCACGACGGTCGCCTCGATCCAGCGTGCCTGTTCATCATTGTCATCGCCGGGAAGGCCGCGTGATACATCCTCCAGCGGAAGCTTCGACAGGATCGCGACACCATTGAAGCTTTTTTGCCCGTGTGTTTCCACGTTGTACCCGCGATCTTCAAACATCTCGCGGGGGACGTTTTCGTCGACGGATTTGATTTCCTGAAGAAGAACAACGTCGGGTTGGGCATCGTCCAGCCAGCGGGGCAGCGCCTCGGTTCGCGCCTTGATGCCATTGATGTTGTATGTGGCGATTTTCATGCGCGATCCTCCGAAGCCTTGTGGCAACCTATCGCTCAGAACGGGCCCAGCGGCAAGTCGGAGATCGGACTAGCGAGGCTCTGCCTCGCGCTCCGGGATATTTTTAGCCAGATGAAGAAACTGATCCTTAACCATTTTCTCGATACTTGAAAGGGCGGTACAGGCGGGGACGCCGATGACCGCGCTAGGTGAAGCTCTCTGGTCGTTATGGTCAGAGAGTGGATCCCTGCTTCATCTGGCTGAAAATATCCTGGGGGTGTGGGGGCAAAGCCCCCACCGGTTACATTGAAAACGACGTGCCGCAGCCACAGGACGAGGTGGCGTTGGGATTGTCGATCACAAACCGTGCACCGATAAGCTCCTGAGTGAAATCGATCACAGCGTTTTCAAGAAAGGGCAGAGAGACCGGGTCGACGATGACTTTCTGCCCCTTGCCTTCAAGGATGAGATCATCGGCCTTTGGCGTGTCCAGAGCGATTTCATATTGAAAACCGGAACATCCACCGCCCTCCACTGCGACACGCAGGGCTTGCCCCTGTTCCGCGGCACCGATTTCGGCAAGGCGGTCGTAGGCGCGTTCGGTGACTGATGGGGGCAGATTCATGCCGGTCTCCAAAGGTTTATTTCCCAAGCGTCCTACAATATATGAAACCAAAAGACAGGCGACAAGGACAAGGCCTTTGGACAGAGCAGGTTTTGCTTCGGACCCAGACCGCGCAAGGGGGCGGCTGGTTCCAGAGGAAGAAAGCAGCTTCCGGTCAAGCTTTCAGCGCGATCGCGACCGGATCATTCATGCCAGTGCGTTTCGACGGCTCAAGCACAAGACGCAAGTCTTTGTCGAGCACGAAGGTGACAGCTATCGAACACGGCTGACCCATTCCATCGAAGTCGCTCAGGTCGCGCGAACCATTTCAGGGGCGTTGGGCCTGAATCCTGAACTCACCGAAGCTGTAGCCCTGGCGCACGACCTGGGTCATACCCCCTTTGGTCATACGGGTGAGGACGCCCTCCACGCGCTGATGGCGCCTTACGGGGGGTTTGATCACAACGCTCAGGCCATTCGGATCGTAACCAAGTTGGAGCGGCATTATGCCGGGTTTGACGGATGCAATCTGACCTGGGAGTGCCTGGAGGGTATCGCCAAGCATAACGGCCCGGTTGTTGGCGAATTGCCCTGGGCCCTGGCGGAATGCAACCAGGGCTTTGATCTTGAACTTCATACCCATGCAAGTGCCGAGGCGCAGGTGGCGGCCTTGTCTGATGACATTGCTTACAACAATCACGACCTTCTGGATGGATTGCGCGCGGGGTTGTTTGAAGATGATGATTTGCGTCACCTTCCGATCGTGGGGGCGTGTTACGCGGATGTAGATGCGAAATACCCCGGCCTTGATCCGTATCGGCGACGTCATGAATCACTCCGGCGGGTTTTTGGCGTCATGGTGGCGGACGTTATTACAACGTCGCGTGACTTGATTGCGGCCTCGGGCGCGCAGACGGTCGAAGAGATTCGCCATCTCGGGTATCCTGTCATCCAATTCTCGGCCGGAACTTGGACGGATCTGAAACAAATCAGGGCGTTCCTGTTCACCCGGATGTATCGCGCACCCAGCGTCATGAAGGTACGGGCCGAGGTTGCAACGGTTGTCGAAGACTTGTTTCCGATCTATCTGAGCGACCCGAAACAGATGCCCGCACGCTGGCACGAGGATATTGAAGCTGCGGCGGACGAGACCGCTCTGGCCCGGATCGTATCGGACTATATCGCAGGTATGACCGACCGTTTTGCCTTGCAGGATCACGCACGGCTGACGGGCTGATTGCGCTGCAACGACACGGGTAATAATCCGCTTTCGCGGCCTTTTTGCAGGTTGGGTGATGTGTCTTGCGCAGCCGGGAAATGGTGGTCGGTGGCAGCTCGACAGACAGCGCGCAGGGCAATTGAGGTCTCAGGCAGCGGATATTCGGGCGAGATTGGCGGGCATTTGGCGCCAACCGAGTTCAAACAATAGGCTTCCATTGACCTTGCCGCATTGCGTGGTAAACCCCGCGACAAGCAAAAGGACATCCGAAATGAACCTGTTTTCCGAGATCCGCAGCCTCGTATTGGACGCGCTGGCGCAGATGCAGTCTGAAGGCGCGTTGCCCGAGGGACTGAGTTTTGACAACGTGGCGGTCGAACCGCCGCGTGATGCGGCGCATGGCGACATGGCGACAAACGCGGCGATGGTGCTGGCAAAACCGGCCAGGATGAAACCGCGCGACATTGCCGATGTATTGGCTGGGAAGCTGGCAGCGGATGACCGGATCACCAGCGCCGATGTGGCAGGTCCGGGCTTTCTCAATTTGCGGCTGGCACCGTCGGTCTGGCAAGGTGTGCTGGCGGCTGTGCTGGAGAAGGGCTCCGATTATGGCCGCTCGACTATGGGCCACGGGCAGAAGGTCAACGTGGAATATGTTTCGGCCAACCCAACCGGACCGCTGCACGTGGGTCATACAAGGGGTGCAGTGTTCGGGGATGCTCTGGCAAGCCTGCTGGCCTATTCCGGCCATGACGTGACCCGCGAGTATTACATCAACGACGGCGGCGCGCAGGTGGATGTGCTGGCGCGCTCGGCTTACGAACGCTATCGCGAGGCCAATGGTCTGAGCCCCGAAATTGCCGAAGGTCTTTATCCCGGCGACTACCTGATCCCAATCGGTGAGGCGTTGAAAGAGAAATACGGCGACAGCCTGATCGACAAGCCGGAAAGTGACTGGCTGGAAGAGGTGCGTGAGTTCTCGACCGACGCGATGATGGACCTTATTCGCGCTGACCTGAAAGCGCTGGGCGTCGAGATGGATGTGTTCTTCTCGGAAAAATCTCTCTATGGCACTGGTCGGATCGAGGCCGCATTGCAATCGCTGACTGACAAGGGCCTGATTTACGAAGGTGTGCTCGAGCCGCCGAAGGGCAAAAAGCCCGAAGATTGGGAGCCACGCGAACAGACCCTCTTCAAGTCGACCGAACATGGGGACGACGTCGACCGCCCTGTCAAGAAATCGGATGGTAGCTGGACCTATTTTGCCCCGGATATTGCTTATCACTATGACAAGGTGACCCGTGGTTTTGACGCGCTGATCGACGTGTTCGGCGCCGACCATGGCGGCTATGTCAAACGGATGAAGGCCGCTGTGTCGGCGCTGTCCGACGGTAAGGTGCCGCTTGATATCAAGCTGACGCAGCTGGTGAAGCTGTGGAAAAACGGTGAGCCGTTCAAGATGTCCAAGCGGGCGGGGAACTTTGTCACTCTGCGCGATGTGGTCGATCAGGTGGGCCCGGACGTGACGCGGTTTGTTATGCTGACCCGCAAGAACGACGCGCCGTTGGATTTCGATTTTGACAAGGTGCTGGAACAAAGCCGCGAGAACCCCGTGTTCTACGTTCAATACGCACATGCCCGTGTCATGAGCGTGCTGCGCCGTGCGGCCGAAGCTGGAATTGCGGCTGATGATGCGACCCTTGCGGATGCTGACCTGAGCAAGATCGATCATGCCTCGGAACTGGTTGTTGCCAAGAAGCTGGCAGAATGGCCACGGCTGGTCGAGATTGCGGCGCGAACCAATGAACCGCACAGGGTCGCCTTTTACCTTTATGAACTTGCAGGCGACTTTCATGCGTTGTGGAACAAGGGCAATGACGAGACGCAATTGCGTTTCATCCAGGATGGCGATGTTGCCACAAGCCAGTCAAAAATCGCTTTGGCCCGGGCCGTTTCTGTTGTGATTTCAGCGGGCTTGGGTATTCTTGGCGTTACTCCGGCGCAGGAGATGCGGTAAAAAATATCGCCCGAACCGCCGGTATGAGGTAGGCAAGAAATGACCCGCGGGCCTTATTTTCAGGCGCGAAACGGGCAGTGAGGCGGACATGGCGAGTTACGATTACTCGGGGCATCAAAGCCCCGGGCAGATTCATTGCCCGAATCAAGCGCATTCTGATGATGTGTATGATTTTCCCGAAGATATGCAGGAAGATGACGCGCCGCGTGGCTCGTTTGGTCTGGGCAGGGCAGTCAATTTCCTGGGGGCTGTTGCTTCCTTGGCGCTGGTCGCTGGTGTCGGGGTCTGGGGCTATCAACTGATCATGCGCGATGTAAGTGGCGTGCCGGTTGTTCGCGCCGCCGAAGGGCCGATGCGTGTACAGCCGGAAAATCCGGGTGGAACACCCGCCGATCATCAGGGCTTTGCCGTGAATGCCGTCGCCGCCGAAGGCAGCGCTGCGGCGCCGGCCGACCGGTTGATCCTTGCACCGCGCCCGGTGTCCTTGACGGACGAAGATCTGCCCGCCGGAGAACTGAAGCCGACCCCTGCGCTGCATGTGGTCAAAGAACCTATCACCACGCAGGAGGCCGCGCGCCTGCGCCAGAACGCAGTAGATGCGCTGGTTGCGGAATTGGCGGGTGCGGCAGCAGAAACGCAGCAAGAGTTCGAAGACGGTGTGCAACTGGCATCGCTGACCACCCCCGATGAAGAACCCGCCATTGACCCAGCAGATTTTGCTGCGGCCTTGCCGGACCCGAGTTTCGCCGAGTTACCGGGCGTCCGCCGATCGTTGCGCCCTGTGACGCGTCCGGCACGGTCCACCCGCAGTCAGGTCGCGCCCAGCGAGAAATCCGAAGACGCCATTAATGCAGCGGTGAAAGCAGCCGTTGGGGTGGATGTTGATCCGGATACACTGGCCAAGGGAACCCGGCTGGCGCAACTTGGGGCTTATGACAGTACGCAAGTGGCACAGGCCGAGTGGGACCGTTTGAATGGTCAGTTTGGTGAGTATTTGTCGGGAAAACAACGCGTTATTCAGAAAACCTCAAGCGGCGGACGGACTTTCTACCGCCTGCGTGTTCTGGGGTTTGAAGACCTGAGCGACTCGCGCCAGTTTTGCGCCGCTCTGGTCGCGCAAGGCGCTGATTGTATCCCGGTGGCCGTGAGGTGAAGTTCGGAGCAGCGATCACAGATGCTGAAGGACTGCGCCTGACGCAGCAGGAAAGAGACCTGTTTCGCCAGATGAACCCGTTTGGGTTCATCCTGTTCGCCCGCAATATTGAAAGCGCCGATCAGGTGCGGGCCTTGTGTGATGATTTCCGCGAGGCCGTTGGGCGCAACT
>NZ_JBXWSG010000086.1:0-15899 GCF_059613305.1 Ruegeria sp. BHSB056
CTTCCATGTCACCTGCAATGCGCCCGGATGGCGGCGCTTGGGACTTCTCGCTCTGGCGGGTATTGCTACCTGAAACGATCTGCACCGCGTCCTCACTTGCACCGGTTTTCCACCTCCTCATCTCTGAGTAAGTCGAGTCGAAGTTGTTCCTTCTAGGTTGGACTGAAATTCAGCAGGGCTCCAACAATGTCTCCGGAAGACAACAGATACTTCTCTCCCAGTTTTGGACTGTTTGTTTCTTACCCATTTCCAGACAATCTTATCTCGGCCAACTTCCTGATATTATGATTGAAAATATGTTCTGATACTCGGGTACGAACAACTCGAAGACCTGCTATTGTTGCGTTGGTATCGGCGAGGTGACATCAACCTAGAAAGTCTAACGAAGGGATGGCTGGGCACGTTACGACCGCAAGAGGACATCACTATCGAATGGCCTGAGCGAATAGCTGTCCTAGCACACGCAATCCGCTCGTCTGCGCTTTCGTTTCGAAAGAGCTATGATTGCTGTACCGAAACTTGAATACCCATACTTCGGACACTGACAGCAGGTGAAACACGCTGCACGCAAAAAGTTTTTTTGGGTAGGGGAATTTTTTCCAATCGCCTTCGTAATTGTATTGTCTGTCATCCGGCAGACCTGAAACAGTCGGAGAATCCAATGTCCCTCAAATCCCTCATTTTTGCTGGCATCGCGCTAGCTGCGACTACAACTGGTTCTTTTGCGGATGGTCACACCGGTGCGCCAGCCGTAACCGGTGAGCTCAACGGAGAAACCTTCCTTATGGATGCGAACAAGATGACGCTCTATACCTTTGACAAGGACGAGACAGGTGTTTCGAATTGCTATGATGACTGTGCCGCCAAATGGCCACCGCTGATGGGTGATGCCAACATGGAGCTGAAAAAAGGCTACAGCCTGATCGAACGCAAGGATGGCAGCTTTCAGGTCGCCTACAAAGGAAAGCCGCTTTATCTATGGTTCAAAGACGAAAATCCTGGGGACATGACAGGGGACGGTGTAAAAGGTGTTTGGCATATCGCACGACCCTGAACCTTGGTGCCGGGGGAAGGTTTCCTCCCCCGGCTTACGTACATGCTTCAGTCATTTGAAAACCAGCTTGAAAACTGCCTCCCCGATCTGTGGCGTTATGCCTGGTCGCTGACCCGTGATCGTGATGCGGCGGATGATCTGGTGCAGGATTGTGTTGAACGCGCCCTGCGCAAACGATTGCTTTGGCTTCCGGGGCGGCCGTTGAAACCATGGCTCACTAAAATATTGTTAAACCTCTATCGGGACAGGTGGCGTCGAGAAACCAAATTCAACACTGTCGATCTCGATAACATTTCAACACTGGCAGCTACGACAAGCACGGCCGAAGAACGGTTGGAAATCAAGGCAGTCTGGAAGGCGCTGGATTCTGTTCCCCAAAATCAGCGAGAAGCCCTTCTTTCTGTAGTGATTGGTGGGTTAAGCTATGAAGAAGCGGCCACAACTTTGTCCATTCCAAAGGGTACGCTAATGTCGCGGATATCGCGCGCCCGTACTAAAATCAAATCTGAAATGGACGCTTCGGCCGCCGTGAAGATCAGGAGCGTGAAATGACGCACACCCCATCCATCGAAGACCTGGTTCAGCGTAGTATAGACGGTGAGTTGTCACCGGAAGAGAGCGAACGCCTTGACCGTCACCTTGCCCGACACCCGGACGATGCAGCGCGTTTTCGTGCAATGCAGCGTCAAACAGACCTGATAGACAAGGCGGTCCCTGTTCCTTCTGCGGCACATCTTCGAGGTCTGCAAAAACAGGCCACACCGCCCTCGCCGTTCTCTTTAAGGCTGGTTGCTTCGGTTGCGGTTTTTGCTGTTGGTTTTGGTTTGGGATCTTATTTGGAACCTTGGAACAGTCGGGCAACCGACGATCTGGCATTGTTTTCGCAACACGCAAAAGCGGCGCATTCTTTATTCGCCGTTGAAGTTCTACACCCTGTGGAAGTTGCCGTGGACGAAAAGGATCACTTGCAAACCTGGCTCTCCAATCGTCTGGGCTCTGCCATTATTGCGCCACAACTTGGGGAAACCGGGTTTTCCCTGATTGGAGGACGCCTTCTGCCCGCAGGAGACCAAGCCTCAGCTTTATTTATGTACGAGAATGCTGAAGGTGATCGGTTGAGTTTGATGGCCACACATGGCGACACAACTCAAACCCAATCATTTCGGTTTCGACAAGAGGACGGATATCTTGTCGTCTTCTGGCAGGACGGGCCCTGGCAGTATACGTTGGTCGGGGACCAGAAACGTGACCCGATGGAACACATCGCCCGCTTGGCGCATGGTCAAATGATCTAGAGACCGCTTTCGACGGCTTGGCTCGCGCGGAAGATTTGCGACAACACCTTTGGGGTTATGGCAGATCATCTAACAACATCGGGTACAGCAAGTTTCCTGCCTGCGGCCCGGCCCCGAGGTAATCAACCCATTGATCGGTCGACTCGTTGTACCGCCGGTACCGTTCGATCTTGTCATATAGCCCGTTGACGATGGTTTGCTGTTCTGAAATCGGAAGGCGCACCCAATCATCTTCAGTAATAGTCATGATCTGAGACTTATAGGGCAGGTCAGACAGGTATTCGTCCAACGCCACTGCTTCGGCAAGGCTGGGATCTGACTGGCGTGATACCTGATCAGGTCTGCGGCTCATGTCTGCGGCAACTCCCAGAACCTGTGCAAAGAACTGATCAGGGTTCACGACGTTCCGCTCGGCCTGGTCGACAATGATCCGCAATGCTTCTTCCAGGTTACTCAGATCTGCCTTCGAAATGAGCAACCTTATGGACAAAGGTTTCAATCCGGGTCGATCAAAATCACGGTCCGCCACAAAGGCTTCAAACAAGTCGGGCGCGCGCGCGCCTTCTGTTTTTCCAAGATAGGCCAATTGCATTGTCCGGCTTGCTGTACTCAGACCGGAGAACCTGTTGTCACCCTCGTCTGTGATGGCATCTTCGTCCAGAATCTCATCGCCGCCGCTGCGACGATAAGAAGACGTATGCTTGGCCACGATCCCACCCAATGTGCGTGCCGTTTCCTTGTAGACGTCTGGGTTGCCGTTCTCGATCGGGAAATACAGAGGCGCAGAATTCGGAAAGGCGGTCAGTTGCTTATATGCCGCTTCTGCCGAAGGGTGGTCTTTGGCACCTCGCGCGGTACGCAGATGCATGACAGCCATCGCACCGCCTATGCGCTCCCGGATAATCCGGTTCAGACTTTCGGCGCTCAGCCCCGTGGAAGAATACTGATCATCGAATTCGCGCGGACCTGCATCTGTAACCAGTACGATAAACCGTCCCCCAAAGTCGCTCCAGTCCATGTCTTCCAATGCGTATTCAATACCGCGATAGCTGTCTTCGCGAAAATTCTTGCTGCTGGATTCCGCTTCTTGCATCTGATCGATGCCACTCAGGAAGTTATCGACGTTAAGGCCCTGCTGAAGGTCCACGAATGTCCGAACGTCATACCCAAGGCCCGGAGCTGCCTCGAGGCTGTCACGATAGCCGACAAGCCCGAAACTGATCGCGTCTGCTGCCGCTGATCCTGCGGCCTCTCGATAAACCTCTTGCAATGCTGCACGGGTGGCGCGGATATACGGCTCCATCGATATCGTAGTGTCCACGACAAAGACCACTGCTGTTTTTAAGTCGCCCGAATTCTGATTACCCGATGGCGCCGGGCGGTTCGGGGCGTTGGCACTGGCAACTGCCACTTGCAGCAGATTTACGAACGGTCCGATGTCGAACACAGCCTCTTCCGTTGCCAGGATTGGCATTACATAAAGGTTTTGACGCTGATCAATCGTTTCACGCGGCCCCAGGGCGATCACGCTTTCTGACGGTTCGCCGCCCTGCTCAGCTGCCAGCGCTTCATCTCTGGCGTTTTTCGCAAGACCGGCGGGGTTTTCGCTTTCGATGATGTCATAGATCGGGTCGATATTGTTGAAAAACAAAACGCGCCCGACATTGTCGCTGCCTTCCAACGTTGCAACAATGTTCTGATTCCAGGGAATAGCCGCCCCTTCCGGAATCCACATAAGATCGTCGCCTTGATCGCTCGCTCCGATTTGCATCCAGTCGGCGTCACGAGCATAGACAAAAAACACCTGTAATGGAGAAAGAGACGCCGCGGAGCTTTCGCTGTCTGGCTCGGGCCTCGCGTCGATCCGTTCACGGATCAGAACCCTTTGATACAGGCTTTCTTTGCCTTCAATCGGAAGCGGAGATCTTGATTGCGCCGTAGCCGGACCGACCATAGAGGTCAACAAGGCAACTAGGGAAATAACTCGTATCAACATCTTCTTCACCTCCTCACTCAGCCAATCGATCCAAAGCCTGACGCGCCGGATCCGATCCAAGATCAGCTGCGCGCTGATAATAACGCCGTGCTGCCGACGGGTCAGGACGCGGGAAAGGCGATGTTACGGTGCTGTGCGTTTTAGGATCATACATCTCAGCAATCAGGATATTGGCTGATGCCCGATCCTGTTGTGACAAATCCTGATTGTTGCTGATCGCAATCAGCGCGCCCAAAGCGGCATCCAGATTCTGCGCCCCACCCACAGCCAAAAGGTCTCGTGCGGCTGTCAGTGGATTGTCGGCTGCAACAACCTCCTGCGCAATCCCGACAGACTCATTGACCTTGGCTGACGAACCACCAGCTCCTGACAGAAAATACCATGCACCTCCAGCAATTGCGATCAGACCGACAATACCCGCTGCAATCAAAGGTAGTTTGCTGTCCCCACCCTGATCGGGCTCGGCAGTCGGCTGACGGGGTACGGCCGCCGAAGTCGGTGCTGCCTTGGCACCGCTCATTGCTATGCGAAACAAGCCAGGCAGGTCACTGGGACGGTCTTTGGGATTGGCTTTCAGCAGGTGTTCCAAAACAGATTTCAGACCGGGCGCAACCTTTGGATCGGTTATCTTGATGTCCACCTTTCGGTCTTCAACCGCGGCAAAACCTTTACCTTCACCTGGCAACTCGAGCCCGGCCGTACGCATCAACACAAGACCCAGTGCGTAGGCATCGGTCGCGGCTGAAACACTATTGCCAAACAAACCCAACTGTTCTGGAGCACAATAGCGCAGCTTGCCTGCAAAACTGTCGCCGATTATCGATTTGTCGGTTCCGATGCTGTCAGATGCCAAACCGAAATCTATGAACTTCGCTTGATTAATGTCTTCATGCGAGATCATCACATTGTCGGGTGCAACATCTCGATGAACGATGCCCAGTTTATGGATTGCCTCCAGCCCCTGCGCCAGTCGCAACCCCAATTTTAGAACGTCATCGGACGAAAGTCGCGCGCCCTTTTTCAGATAATGCGACAGAGGATGACCCGGTACAAATTCCATGACCAGAAACAAGCGCCCGTCCTTATCCAGCATGGAGGTTTCGAACCGGACCACCGCCTCGCTACGGACAGTTCGCAGCAAATTCGCTTCGCGCCGGAACAGGTCAACCGCTTTTTGGTTCTTGGCAAAGCTAGGTGTCATTACTTTGATTGCCACTTCGTGACCGCTGGCCCGGTTCAAACCCCGGAATGTGGCACCCATACCACCTTCACCCAACAGAGACTTGATCTCGTAGGTATCCTGCAGGACGCTGCCGGGTCGAAGCCCAAGTACAGAATGTTCCATAGCTTATGTTACCTCCGGCTCTTCAAACTGATTGCGCTGTGTTTGGAAAAGGTGCGGATATCCATGATCTGAAAACAGATGCCAGCAAAAACAAGCGAAGCGGTAATCCCGAACACCACAGTCAGAAAAGCTGCAATGATGGTGGTCGTATCCGGCCCCAGCGGTGACAGCCGCAACATCGTAATTGCTGTGAAACAGAAAAAGACAATGGATAGACAAGTCGTTATCCAGACCAGTACTTCAAGCGATTTGTTCAATACATCCCGCATAGTTCAACCTTTCCAATTCATTCTTCGACAAACGACAAAGCAACTGCCTGAAAGTCGTTCGCAATCTGATCCAAATCCGAATAGCCAGCTACGCTTCGCGCACCGATATGATCCTGAACCATAGCAAGGCAAGTCGCGCGCTCGCGACCCCGCTCTGCTTCTGTCGGATAGATGAAATCGATCTGCTTGCGCAGCAAAACAGGTGAATACTGATCGACCAACCCTTCGATCAGGTTGGCATATTCGACAATATCAGCCTTGGCCTTGGCCTCAAGTTCGGCCAGCTTGGCCGCAGCGTCCTCTTTGGCAGCAAGCACTTCGTCAAGGAAAGACTGGTCCCCACTTGCCCGGGCTTCCGCCTCAAGCGCGTCCAGCTCAGGCGCAATTGTCAGTGATGAAATCAGCGCGTTTAGGTAACGTCGAATGCCCTGCCCGCAGACAAGTACACCCGAGGTCAGGATCAGGCGGATCGACTGGTCGCGTTGCGCGTTACGTTCCACACGTCCCCTATTCAAGGTATCCTTGATCACCGCCAGTTGAGTTTTGGTCCGATCCGACAGCGTCTCGGCCGATATCTCATCCAGAAGGTCCATCGCCTCCTGTTCGCTGGCGGCTACCGCAAGACCTTCGTCCGGGCGCGCCAATTGGTCCAATCCATCTTTCAAGGCCTGGTCCTGATCAGCCGAGGTGATGGCCAAGCCCTGCAACACAAGACGTGTGCCGGTAAACCGGTCCGCTGAAGAGGTATTGGATATAATGTCAAACGGCGGCACTTCGAACCGGGTCGAAGAAGTGATGTCCGCCAAGGGTGTGCGTGCATCACCCCCCCGCTTCACAAACCCTCCGGCCTGTCCGTGCAGTCGCCCGTGACGGACCAAAGCAAATGGATCGCCAACGATTTCGGCCGCATTGCCCAGCATGTCATGCAGACCCAAAGGGTTGGGGCGCAACGAACCTATAACCTGTAATTTACCGCCAGCCGACGCTGTTCCACCATGTGCTATGAATTCGTCCTGCGGTGTCCCTTCCGGAATCGGGGGCAAGGGTGCCCGGAACAGAGCTTGATCAACGGCCAACCCACCGCGGGCAGAGTATTCCCACTCTTCTTCAGTCGGCAATCGCAGATACCCACGTGTTTCACCGACGCGCGGTAACGTATCCGGGGCGTTCTGCATCAACCATAGCGTATAGACCTCAGCAAAGCGTTGATAGTCGAGCTTTGATTGTGCAACGGCAGGAACAAACTCGCGTCGGCGGGGTTCCTTTTCGGGACATTGGCCAGCCATGACCACATCCCATTGTGCCTGCGCCAGCTCGTATTTGGCCATGTAGAAGTAGCCCTTGGCCGCACCATCTTCATCCGCGAACGCACCAGAAACAAACGCCCGGCGCAAACCGTTCAGATAGGGCTGCTCACTTCCTTCCTGACCAAGTACAACCGAAACATCGCCAATCACGCCGTCAGTATTAGGAGTTGCGATCTTTCGAAACGTCATCGCTCCGCCGCACGGCATTGGCAGGGTCAAATCTCCCTCGGCGGGTTGCGGATTAAAATATTTCTCGCGCCAAGTGATGTCCTGCGCCTGTGCGGTTGAAGTCAAGCTGAAAAGGCCGATCAGAGTGGCAATCATACTCCGAGGAAGTCTAGGCATGGGTCAAAACCTCCTGTGGTTCAACATTGCGAACGGCAAATACCGCCCAGGCCGCTGCCGTGACAGCTGTCACAGCGCCCAGACCCAGAGTGGCCAGAATGTCACCGGGGTAAAGGCGCGCAATGGCCTCTCCGGGCGCCGTTTCGAAGCTGGCATTGATGGCAAGCAGAAAAGGCAGGATGATAACCAAGGTTGCAACCACACCACCCAGCACAAGCGCCAGGCTTTGCACGACGGGAATGACACACCGCTGACGATCGGGCATCGTCAACATGGAAAACAGACTGAAGATGACGCGTTGACGCTCGACCATACCACGAAGGTTGGCTGACATTGCAGCCCAAAACCCGAACATCGCCAATGCCGCTACGGCCGTGAAAAGGATGTTTAAATTCCGGCGAAATGACAGCAACAGCGCTGCGTTTTCTGCCCTTGGACGAGATTGCAAACCGATATCCGCCAAATAAGCGGAAAGGGTTGCGATATCTTCGAGAGACCTGGCATACAGGCGATAGCTGGCAAAGCTGTCAGGTTCCGGAACCGGGTCCGTCCAGTTACCTGGTGTCGCGGACAGGTCATCCCGGAACCGCTCAACAGCCAGCAAGTCGGGAACCGACAGGAAGACTGCGGGCCGCGGCCAGATCTCAGGCGAAAGCACACCGATAACCGTCAGGTCGCGCCGCGCGTTCTCGCGCTGCCCGTCGACCTCGCGCCCGATAATCATGTCCAGTGTATCACCTGCGGAAACCGAAAGATCACTTGCCAGCGTGTCCGATATCCAGACCTGGCCGGGACCGACGGCCTCGCCCTTGACCAAGGGGTCACCCGCAGATGACGGGATCAATGGCACCGCCCGCTCCAGTTTCCGCTGCGCCTCATTCCGAACAGCGTTCGCGGATGTGTTGATTGAGCGTGTTGCGGGAACAACAAAACCTACATCCTGCCGCGCACTCAAACCGGCAAAAAAGGCAGCATCATGCTGCCCCGCACCGATGGCCAGGATTTCACGGTTCGACGGATCTTCGATCAGACGCCCGACCATTGTGCCAATGACCCCATTCTTGAGTGCAAGTATGATCAGCAGAGGTCCAAGAACACCGGCCAAGGCAGCGACAAAACACAAAGCCGATTGCCAGTCGTGCTTTAACTCCCTGAGGGCCAGTTTGGTTGGTATCTTCAACATCATGCCACCTTGGCCGCCACACGACCCGCCGTGGAAAAGATGGAATAGGACTGCCCCTGATGATCCAGAAGCCGATGATCAGCCCGAGGCGTTTGCGCAAACTCGCCGGTCTGCGCCTGATGGCTGGCCAACACGACAGCGGACCCGGCCTCTGCCGCAAGATGCACGATCAAGCCCTCGACCTCGGCGACATTCGCGGGATCCAGTGCCGACACCGGCTCATCCAGCAGCAACAGGGCTGGTCGACCCAACAAAGCCCGCGCAACGGATACTCGCTGTCGTTGGCCAACAGATAATTGACCCGGCTTTCGCGCCCCATAGTCACCCAGGCCCATCGCCCGGATCAGATGGTCCTGCCATTCTGCATCGGGTTCCTGACCCGCAACGCGCACAGGCAGTTCGATGTTTTCGAGCAATGTCAGATATGGAACCAGTGTGTTTGTCTGAAGCACAAATCCCAGCTTGTCCGGGCCTGCAAAATCCGCACGAGGCGTATCCGGTGTCACCCTAACGCCAGCTATCTCGTGGTGAGTATCCGGCAATGCAGTCAACGGAAGCGCCCCCGCGATCAACCCCAGAGCGGTACTTTTGCCCGCCCCGCTGACAGCATCCAGAACAATGGTCTCACCTGCCTTCAGGTCCAGTTCTTCAATCACAACGAAGAAACCCGGCGCTCGTTCTATACCAAGGTTCCGGATTGACAAGACGGTATCAGGGTCGTTTGAGGACAAGCGCTATCCCTCCCAGTTCAACCCTCGACGTGGTGTTGATCTGCACCGGCTCGTTTGGCTTGAGGCGCCGCCCGTCAACTTTGGTCCCGTTCGAAGACCCAAGATCTGTCAGCATCATCTTACGCCCCTGCAGAGACAGGCTTGCATGACGACGGCTCAAGTTGCGATCAGTGACCGTCAGAGTGTTCTCGCTGGCACGCCCGATGGTGACACCGGATTGCAGCTGCCGAGCACTGAACTGCGCAGAATGACCCGCCATGTCCACGGCAAGAATGGACCGCCCAGAGGATTTGGAAGACGCAGCCGACCGCTCGGGTTTTAAATCAGCCTTGCCGCGATTGTGCGAGACGACATAGTACATCCCACCGATCACCACAGCGCCTCCACCGCACAATACAGCAAGGATGATCAGCAGATTGCTGTCCGGCGCGCCACCCGAAACGATAGTTGGATTATCGGGATCACAACCCGCCTTGTGGCGTGTGAATGGAACATTGCTGTCTTGCAGGAAACCGGCAATGGAATTGGCGGATGGCGCAAAGAACGTGCCGTTAGCAGGTGTCTCACCGTCCGAATTCAACATGACGCCAGCGGTGTTGATCCCTAAAACCGATCCGCAAAAATCAATCATCGGCCCGCCGGAGTTTCCGGGGTTGATTGCTGCAGTGTGTTGTACAATTTCCTGCGTACCACGATTCCGCTGCGTTTTTCCGGGTGAAACTTTGCTGACGGCACCCTGTGTCAGTGTGGTCTCAAAGAAGGCCAGCTCGTTGCCGCTGTCATTGGATACGTCTGAAGTGCCAGGAAAACCGACTGCGGCAACCTGCTCGCCTTTGTTGATTGTCCCAACACGCACCGCCAGGACGTTGGGTTTGTGATCAAAGGATTCCTGCGGTGTGATCTTCAGGATCGCCATGTCCTTTTCAAAGGAATCGTATGCAACCTGAACGCCGTATTTGTAGATCCGGTCGCCTTTCTTGAAGCCAACAAACGCGCTGACGCCACCTTCGATCACGTGGTGATTGGTCAGAAAATAATACCCGCCTCCACCCGGCAAAGGCGCAAGCACAAAGCCAGACCCGGTTCCCCATCCGCCATCGTATTGGACAACCACACGCCCAACCGCACCATCAGCCACCCTAACGACTTCGGATTGGATCTGCGCGCATGCAGCTGACACGCCGAAAGCAGCTGACCAAACAACTGAGAAAAACAATGCACGAAGGGCGATCACAACATTCACATCAAAGTTCCATACGCAATTACGGCTACAGCAACGACCAGAATAAACATCAACACCATTAGCGATGCCTTATACCCAGCACGTCCACCCCGCTTATGTTGAGGCGTTCGACCGTCCTGCGGTCGCTTGAGTTTCGGGTCAGGCGGTTCAGGTTTCTCGACAGGGTGACGCAAATCGATACCTGAAATCCGGGCATAGTCTCGCGCAGCCTGAATTCGGTCTCGGGGCAACAGCTGACACCCCATGTCGATCGCATTGAGCAGAACGTCATCATATTGGGCCTGCACACGGTTGCGGATCAGATTCTGACGCACGGGCACATAAGGATCACGACCAGTGGCCCGCTTGTCTTTCCAGCGTTCTTCCGCATTTGGCGGCAGGCTTTGCGACACCATTTCGTAAAGAATAACTGACAATGCGAACAGATCGCTCCACGGTCCTTCGTGAACTCCGCCTGCCAACCCGGTTTTTTCGGGCGGAAACTGCTCGATCGCGGCGTATTTCCGTGTGAACATAGAGGCCAACCCGCTGGACTTGCCCATCAGTCGCGCTGCTCCGAAGTCAATCAGGATCGGCTGCCCATCCTTTCGGATCATGACATTCGCAGGCTTCATGTCGCGATGTACTATCCCAACCTTGTGAACCGCATCCAATGCACCAAGCATTGATTGGAGAAACTTTTTTACGAGGTCCTGAGGTACAGAGCCACGTGCCTCGATCATACGGGTCATCATCCGGTCCAACGGATCGCCGTGGATGTATTCCATCACGCAATAGGCTGTACCATGCTTGCGAAAAGCCGCCCGAACACGCATCAATCCCTGCTGCTGCGGGAGATCGCGCAACATGTTAGCTTCCTGTAAAAACGCCTCGAGCCCCATGTGAAAAAGCTGACGCCCTTCGCTTGTAGGAACGACTGCGTTCTTGGGCCCGCGATTGGCGTAATCCGCCGGGAAGTACTCCTTGATTGCAAATCTTTCGCCCGATTCCCGGTTGCGCGATTGATATGTGATGCCAAAACCCCCTTGCCCAAGCACGTCCCCCAGGACATAGCCGGCAAAGGTTTCTCCCCTTGGCAAATGAGCGGACACGGGCGGCGCTACTCCTGAACTACTGAATCAATGGACGGCTTCTCATCCTGATTGGTCACATCCTCAGTGGGTTGGTCACCAGACGCTTCAGGCGCGTCTGACGGAAGGGTTTCTTCACCAGACGCTTCCGGATCAGCCACCGGTTCCTGAGTTTCCGATTCCTCGGGGGCGGGGCTATCACCACCTTCAACAGGTGTTTCCGGTGAAACCGGCTCGGCGACCGAGCTGTCTCCGATACTGCGTTCTTCCTGTTCTGCAGGAACGGGCTCGGGCTTTGGCGCCGGATCAGTCTCCGCTGCCTTCTTGTCACCGAAACTCAGCGCACCAATAGTGGCCCCAATGGCTAAAGCCCCAAGTCCGATTGCAATATACTTCAGTGTTTTCTTTCGATTGTCAGCGGGTGTGAACGCCCACTGGCTGCCCCGCAACATGCTGCTCATGCCTTCCTGAACATGAGCATAAACCACAACAGTCGTATTATCCTGTTTCGGTTTGCCTTTCGCCTCGACGGCATTCAGCAGATCCGAGGCCACACCACGCATGTCGCGACTTTTACCGCTTTGCAACACACCGGTGATCTCGGCTTGCGACAACGTATCAAGCCCGTCAGAACATACCAGTACGACATCACCGGGTTTCAGGTTGATCGCGTTGATATCCGTCAGTGAAATCCGATCTCCCATCAAGGCAGAGCGCAGTGCGTTGCGACGCGGATGGTTGTCAGCCTCGTCTTGAGTGATTTGACCAGACGCAACCATCTGCAAAAGCTCGCCGTAAAGCGAGTGATCAGCGTTGAGCTTTTTCAGCCGCCCGTCGCGTAACAGAAACAAGCTGCTGTCGCCGACAGACAGCCAGACCAAACGGTCACCCAGTTTCAGGGCGGCAACAAGTGTACACCCCATGCCCTTGAGATCCGGTTGGCTGCCAATCTTGTGACGCAGAGCTTCATTGGCCGCGGTCAATGACTCCTGCAACCGGTCTCGAGGACGAGGGGCGCTCGAGCCTTCGATGAAATGGGATTTGAAGGTTGACAACGCCATGTTCGCGGCCACTTCGCCACCAGCGTGCCCCCCCATCCCGTCGGCGACCAGCATGAGGATATCTGATTTGGGGTCACGTTCATTCTGGAATACGATGTCAAACGCATCTTCCTGGTTCTCGCGCTGGCCCAGGCTTTGCTTGCCGCTGATAATTGTCATCTGAATTAGTCTTCAGAGGATTGGGCCAGTTCCGACCAGTCAAAATCCTCGTTACAGAAAGCAACAAAACGCACATGAGTCTGCTTGGACAATTCAATCAAAGCATAGTTCTCAAGCGGCATTGTCGTGGCGACGATCTGCCCGTTGATCCGACTGATATTGCGGCCTGTTCCGGGGGCTGCAAAGAATACCCGATTGGCGTCGTCAAAAATGATACGCAGATGATCCTTACCAGAAATCAACTTGTCACCAAAATCCAGTGACACACGCTCTCCTCCCTCGCGTCCCAGCGTGTTCATACCTGAACCCAGGTTTACAGACTGTCCCAGTCCGGGGCCCTTCACCACGACCAACCATCCTGTAATGGGATCAATCATTGGATCAAATTCGGCTTTTCCGGAAAAGCTCTTGGACATACCTCCGTGGTAGATCTGCGTCTTGTCAGATTCTACATATTCGGTCGGGGCTTCGCTGTAGGATGATCCGCCGATTGCATGTGTCGGTTCATTGTTCGAAGGGGCAAGGCTTTCGGTAAAACCGTCATCTCCTTCTATGTCCAGATCGTTCAACTCTTCGTCATCCTTATCGAACAACCAGCTAGTCTTGTTATCGTTACCCATTTTCATCACCTTTCCTGTTCAGATGATCTGGCGGATTAACCGCGGACCAGTTTCAGGCGCACGGGCCCAAGGCCCACAGTGTCACCCACATTTATTCTTTGCGCGCCTTTGATCTTGCGATCATTGACCAGCGTCCCGTTCAGACTATCCAGATCACTGAGTGTGAACTTGCCATCCAGCGATCCGCTCAGTTCGGCATGAACACGGGATACGCCGCTATCGGGAACGACCACGGCGTTAGTGCTGCTGCGACCCAAGGTCGAACGCCCGGCGGGCACCGGAAACCGATGGCCATTGTCAACACGCACAAGAAAGGCAACCGGAGGCGGTACATGCGCAGCCGTCGGTGCTGCGTCGCGGTTCGGCACTTCCTCAGCATTCGGAATATCACCTAGTTCGATCTCTTCCAGGTCATCATCTGAACCGGAGCCCCCGCGACGCATCAGCAAGAACGCCAGCAAAAGTACCAGCAAAGCCAGAACACCGGCACCGACATAGACATACAAAGCCGGCAAGCCGAAAATCAGAGTTTCATCCACTTCCGGTTCAGCCGGTTCATCCGTTTGCGTTGCCGCTACATTGACAGGCTGAAACTCTGCCGAGTAGCTCTTGGTCTGTGTCTGACCCGGTTGACCAACAACAGGTTCGATCATGTCGATCGTGATACGTGCTGGCGCCGCATCGCCTACGGGCACGATCAGGCCGGAACCCTTGACCGAATTTCCATAAGTTCGAATGAAGCTTGAAACTACCGTGTTTGCTGTTTGTTGGTTCTGAAGAAACACTTCTTCCATTAGACCCTGTTGAGGATCTGTCAGGCGTTTCAAAACATCGATGCCGCGAGTAGTACGGGCATTCCCTTGTGCCCGCCAGAACATCCCAAGAGCTGAGACAGACACTCCTGCCTTTTCTGCAGCCTCTGAAATCTCTTCAACAGTGGCCAACCCTTCCTCGTCGCCGTCGGTGATCAGGATCAGGTTCTTCAACAGCACATCGTCCTGCTCGCTAAGCAATTCGATCGCCCGGGTCGAGTTTGCAACAAGGCGCGTGTTCTGTTCTTTGATCTCAAGAGATTTGACCACGTCTTCCGCGCGCGCGCGGCTGGTGGAGAATGGCGAGAGTTCGACAATATCGTTGCCGAAACCGTAGATCGCAACTTTCTCATCCGGCGGCAGGTTCGTCACTACGCGCGATATTAGGTCCCGTTCACGGCTCCAGCTGCGCACCCTGCCACTGCGATCCCCGACAGAAAGGTCAATCAGAACCATAGTAGCAGACAGGGTCAGGTTACCGGGCAATTCGTCGACATCTTTGACGAACTCGAAATCAGCTTGCGTATCACCAAGGGATCGAAAGCTCATACCGCCGCGTTCGTTGCCTGACGGCACCCGCACCAGACAGCTGTCTTCCGGCGCAGGTTTTTCCGGTGCGCAATCCAGAATGGCAAGCCCAGTCGAAGGCGCACGCGTCTTACCGTCCTGCGCCTGTGCTGAGCCTGCAAAAACCAATGCAGCCGCAACCGCAAAAAATGTGCGTGATATTCCGTAGGTCACGATCCCAAGACCCCCCTCAGGCAAGTTGTCCCGGTCGTCGCATGCGTCGACAAGCGCCGACCTGGCGTGTTTCTTATCAGATCGACAGCGCGCGATAGGCTGACTTAATCCGGTTCAGTTCGTTCCGAACAACAGACGGATCGGCACCACTTGACACGTCCCGTTCGACGGCTCCCAGTTGATTGTCCAAAGCCTGAACTTGCTGCAGTTTCACCGGGTCCGAAGCTGACGCTGCGCGGGCTTTGGCCCCTTGGGCTTTGACTTCCGCAATCTGCTGACGCAACGCGTTGATCTCGCTTTGATTGGCGTTGCGCTGCGACGCTAGCTGAGCGTTTCGCTGTTCAGCCGCCTTGTTCTGAGCAAGAATGGCATCCGCCTGTGCCTTATTCTGCGCAATCTGGCGATCGTATTCCCCGGAATTCAGGTTAGCAATATTGTCGAAAAGTGTCGCAGTGGTCGGGTCCGTAGATCCTGTACATCCCGCGAGGGCGATCAATGAGACCAGCGTTACCGGTTTTGAGAAACGAAATAGATCAGAGGTCATGGTACACACTTACTATTGGAGAACTCACGTCCAGTAGCGAACGCGAGTCAAAGAAACTTTAAAGAAGATTAATGGATGCCCGCGTCCGCGCCAGACGATTTTTATTGCTGACGGCAGCATTCGT
>NZ_JBXWSG010000087.1:0-15698 GCF_059613305.1 Ruegeria sp. BHSB056
CTGCTGGATGTGGCTCGGTTCTGGCTGGACATGGGCGTGGATGGTTTTCGCCTGGACACGATCAACTTTTATTTCCACGACAAACATTTGCGGGACAATCCGGCCCTTCCGGTCGAAGAACGTAATGCATCAATTGCGCCTGCGGTGAACCCCTATAACCACCAGGATCACCTTTATTCCAAAAGTCAGCCCGAGAATATCGCCTTCCTCGAAAGGTTGCGCGCGCTGACCGACGAATATGAAGGCCGTGCCTGTTTGGGTGAAGTCGGTGATGCACAGCGCGGGCTGGAAATCATTGGTCAGTACACCTCGGGCGATCAACGAATGCATATGTGCTATGCCTTCGAGTTTCTGGAAAAGCGTGCGTTGACCGCGCCTTATGCAAAGCAGGTCTTTGATCAGCTCGAGGAAAAGGCAGGCGACGCATGGCCATGCTGGGCGTTCTCGAACCATGATGTTGAACGTCATGCCTCGCGCTGGGACCTAAACGATGCGGCCATTCGCCAGCACGCGGTTCTGATGATGTGTCTGCGCGGCTCTGCCTGTTTGTATCAGGGAGAGGAACTGGGCTTGCTCGAGGCAGATGTTCCGTTCGAGAAACTGCAAGACCCCTATGGCATCGAGTTCTGGCCCGAGTTCAAGGGTCGCGACGGATGTCGCACGCCAATGGTTTGGGCGACGCAGGACGAACATTCAGGCTTTAGCACCGGTGAGCCGTGGTTGCCTGTTAGTATGGCCCAAACGGAAAGAGCCGTTGACCGGCTCGAGGCGAACGACCAATCGATGCTGCACCATTATCGCCGCGCAATCGCCTTGCGCCGCGTCCACCCAGCACTAACTACGGGTGCGCAGTCCAACATGAAACAGGTTGGACCTGTGCTGACTTTCCAGCGTGAGGATGCGTCTGAAGCGGTGTTTTGTGCTTTCAACCTTGGAACGGAAGCTCAGCGGGTCGACTTGCCCTTGGGTGATTGGCGGGTCATCGGGCGGGAACTCGGCGGTAGCGACGGTGCAGGAAGCGTTACGCTGCACCCCGCACAGTTTTGTCTGATGGCTAAGGTTAAGGGGTAAACCATGTCAGAACTCAAACTTACGGATGTCGCGAAATCCTATGGTCCGGTCGATGTTCTGAAACATATCGATCTGGATATCGCAAAGGGCGAGTTGATCGTCTTTGTCGGTCCATCGGGTTGCGGAAAATCAACCTTGTTGCGAATGATTGCCGGGCTGGAAAAGATCACCGGCGGCACCTTGGAGATCGAAGGGCAGGTCATGAATGATGTGCCGCCCGCCCAAAGGGGCATTGCCATGGTGTTTCAGTCCTATGCGCTCTACCCACATTTGACCGTGCGCGAGAACATGGCATTTGCACTGAAGATCGCCAAGATGCCTGCTGCCGAGATCGATGCCGCCGTTGAACGCGCGGCCCAGACCCTTCAACTGGATCCGCTCTTGGATCGTCTGCCCAAGGCTCTGTCCGGAGGGCAACGCCAGCGCGTCGCTATCGGGCGCGCCATCGTGCGAGACCCCAAGGTCTATTTGTTCGACGAACCGCTTTCGAACCTCGATGCTGCGCTGCGCGTTGCAACCCGGATCGAGATTGCGCGCCTGAAAGAGGCGATGCCCGAAAGCACAATGATCTACGTGACCCACGATCAGGTTGAGGCGATGACGCTGGCCAGCCGGATCGTCGTTCTTGCCAACAAAGGCATCGCGCAGGTTGGTACGCCACTGGAACTGTACGAAACGCCGGATAACGAGTTTGTGGCGCAGTTCATCGGATCGCCCTCTATGAATCTGCTGTCTGGCAATATTTCCAAAACCGGGGATTTGACAGAGGTCACACTTGATGCGGGCGGAAAAGCCGTTTCATCCATTTCGACCACGCCCGAACAAATGGGTTTGCAGGTCAATATCGGCGTACGACCTGAGGATTTCGTTGCCGACGCCGCCGCTGGGTTTCTGGACGGCACTGTCGATTTTGTCGAAGCCCTGGGTGAAGTGACCTTGCTGTATTTTGCCAGCAGGCCGGGGGCTGAGAATATCGTCGCCAAGTTTCCTGGCGTTGAACGAAACCGACGTGGGAAAGCTGTCAAATTGAATGCGGACCCGAGCAAAGTGCATCTGTTTCACAATGGTTTGTCAATGCGGAAATGATGAGGGCTTTGTCGCGAACTTTTGGCCAGGAAGTCTTGGTGTTAATGGCGTTTCGGACTTTGATCGAGGCAGACAGTAACAATTTCATTCAAAGGCGCTCATTTCCCAAGGGACGTGATACTACACGCAGTGTTCTTCGATCTTCGTTACCCAGTGTCCTAGGATCTATTGCAAAGTTTCTTACTGAACGAAGAGTTGGTACCGAACCCTCTGCTTGTGCCGCCAATGCCGCAACTTGGCGAAACGGACAGATTCCGGGCGTAAGCTGACCTTTGCGGATCATGTGCGTCACTTCGCTGCTCACTTTGCCCGCAAGGCAGACGTCGGACAACTCGTCGATCTCGCAGATTAAGCGAATGGCCGGTTCGTTGAAGCTGCACCGCAGCGTGGCCAGAGGCGATGAATGACCAGTTTGGGCCGCCCGCGTAGGCGACCCAACTGCACTAGATTTCAATGGCTTCAGCGATGGCCAAGGCATCCTCGAGTTCGACACCGAGGTATCGGACCGTACTGTCCATCTTCGTGTGGCCCAGAAGGAGCTGAACCGCGCGAAGGTTTCCGGTCTTCTTGTAGATCTGAGTGACCTTGGTTCTACGCATCGAATGCGTGCCATAGGCGCTTGCCTCCAGACCAATCGACGTGACCCAGTCGCGGACGATTCGAGCATACTGACGGGTCGAGATGTGCAGCCGCTCATGGAAGCGGCCCGGCCAAAGGTACTCGGAGCCGATCATCACCTCGTCTTCCATCCACTTCTCGACCGAGGCGCGAGTCCCTTCGGATATCTCAAATCGCACAGGTTTCTGTGTTTTGCTCTGTAAGACCGACGCCCGTTCCTTGATCTGACCTGTCGCCATAACATCAACGACTTTCATCTTCACCAGGTCGCAACCGCGGAGCTTGCTGTCGATCGCCATATTGAACAGTGCCAGATCGCGATGGTTCTCAGCGAGTTCGAGCCTAACCCGGATCGCCCAGACGTGTTTTGGCTTCAGGGGGCGCTTTTGACCAACAATACGTCCTTTGTTCCAGGCGGGACGAAGCGCACGAATGGCAGGTAAGTTTGGTGTTTCCATGACTGATCCTCCGATCCGCCATGCCCTCCCACAACGACAACCCGACGTTGACCGAGGCAACATATCACAGGATGCTGCGCCGCATTCGAGGTCTGGAACGAGCCCATAGTGCCTGATACTGCATGGCGCACGAACGTCGGCTTTGTTTCCAGCCACGACTAAGAAACCAATCAACATTGTACCGTGTTGTCCAAGAGGTTGGTGCCACAAGCTCACTGGTGCCGGTGTTTCTTGCACACTACCTACACTATGAATTTAATTAACATGGCACGCGATGACAGGTTCCCCACTTTCGCGTCCATTTTAAGCGTAAACAAGCGGCACTCACGATATTTGGTTGGGCCTAACTGCCCGGGCCAAGTGAACAGGTCAGGTTACCACCATACCACCCGGCAAACACGCCGCGCGAACGTTGACCTTTGAGCTTTCTTTTCAAAAGCAATCCTGCTTCGGTGTTAGGATAGTTGCGAAGATAAGCCTCCGCCCAAGCGAGATTGTGGTACCTATCGCTTCGCGTAGTCCAGAAAAAGGTGTCTTGGGGACCACTTAAGCCAACTGGGTTTTTTGGCGCGGCGGATGAATGAACAAGCCATACCAATGCTCCATGGATATCTGTCTGACGGCTCTTATGCCTAAAGCCTTTTCCACCGCCACGCCGCGATGCGTCCATCGCAAGCACGAGGTATCCGTATGTGATAAACGTGTAGTGTAGTTGTCGTTTGGCTGGACGTTTGTTGCGAGCTTGGTCAAAGGTACCGGCCAAAGGGGCATTCGGGCGCATTTGCCGCGCTAGATATGCTAGATCTCTTTCACCTTTTTTGAACGCCTTTCGATTACCTGTTTCTGCACCCCATGCCAAAAGCCCAGCCGCACGGGCGGCATGGCCTTCTTTACCGTACATCTGCTCGAAACCGCCTACTGAGCCAGCTCTTGCTGCAAGTCGATCTCCCCAATCCGCAATTGCGACAACTCTTGGGTCATTTTTTCCCAGAATTGCGCTTAGTGAGCTGTACACCATCGACAAGTTGAGCAGGATGTTCGCTTGCCACCAGGCTGCGTCTATCTTCACGCCATCGTACAAGCCTTGTTTTTCAAATGCTCTTGCTTGAGCGGCGGCTGCAAGCTGATCGGCGATCTGGCTGGCGTCCGCCTTGGAACCGGTACGAAGTAGATGTGAATTTGCTGCGCCGAGCTCATTCATGAAAACAGCGGGAGGTCGGTCTTTGCCGGATGCTGTTTTGAAGGGTTGAGTGATCGGTGCGGTTGTGAATTTGGAAGGCTTGCGTTCCGGGCACCAGGCATTTTGGTAGGAACTATTCGCGGAGAAGAATTTCAGTCTTTTTTGGGCGTTTGCGAAATCGGCCACTGCGGGTTTTGCGCCTAAAAACCCAACACAACATATTAGAATTAAAACGAAAAATGGCAGCATATCACCAATACTCCACTAGAATACTTATCACTGATGCTAGTGAGGTGTTCTGGAATCAGTCAAGCACCACGCTTGATTTATGAACCTTCGGCAAAAGTGTGACTGGTACATTTCGGAGTTAGGGTTTGGGAACCTCAACTATGAACGAACGCTTCCATATTGTTGTGTCGTTCCATAGAGGGCTGGTTTTGGGAACATTAGGGCCTTGAAAATTTCCGAAATCCTGATTGCCGCTGCTGTTGTCGGGACTACCCCGCTTCCAATTGGAGAAATTCATGGGCTCATTATTTGCCCATCTCCAGCCTCCACCAGGCTCCGCGCCTTCAGGGTCCTGAACCAAACCAATTAGTGGTCCCAGAGCAAGGTTTCCCTCAAACGCCCAGTGCCCATCATCTTCCAGCGTCAGTTGATACACAAAGTCATTTTCTTCTTCGTCAGTGATGGTAACGAGGTGTCCACCCAAGGCTTCGGAAACCTTTTCAAGAATCTCAAATTCTGCGCCCCACGTTCTGATTACGTAGTAAGTCGAATCCTCGTATTCGCCGACGGTTACCAAATCAAAAAATTCGAGCAATTCTTCAGGAGATGGATCTAACGTCAGATAGTCCTCGAGGTATTCAGGGTCAAAATTTTTGGCTTTGTCGGATTTGTTTGACAGAAGGGCAAAGGCTGAGAAGCCAATAGATATTAATACAACCCCGAACAAGAGGGGCAAAAAGTACTGCCCACGAACCCAAGCCTGAAGTTTTCGCGCGGCTTTCTCGTAGGTTGGCAGGGTGGCCTCACCTACTTTGTACACCTTCAATGGTTGATCAAGGTTTTTGACAAAATGCTCGCCGATTTTTGTGAAGCGGTAATCCAAGCTTCCTTTGACTTGCTCAATAACGTTTTCGGCTAAACAGATACCACCGGGTTCCGAAATCGTCTCAAGTCGGGATGCTACATTCACTCCGTGACCCAACAAATCACCGTTGGGTTGCTGAACCACCTCACCAATATTGATGCCGATCCGGTACCTCATACGGTCGCTTGTTCTAAGCTGAGCGTTGTTGGCATTGTGTTGTTCTTGAATAGAAATAGCTGCTTCTACCGCGCCGGACGGATTATCAAAACATGCCAGCACGCTATCGCCTGCCGTGTTTGCGATCCTGCCTCCATAGGACTCGATAATCGGGTCCATAATCGAACGAAGCTCTGCGAGACGATGTAGGGTAGCCTCTTCATCCTCAGAAACGAGCTTCGTAAACCCAGCAACATCTGCCGCCAATATCGTCAATAGTCGCTTTGAGTTTTTGTACACATCAAACTCGCAAAAATACTCACATAACGTTCGAAGTAGGGCATTTTTAAAGTATGCTTGCAGATTTTGGATGCTGTATCAACAAATGGTGATGACGCTGCGCGTTTAGCTTATTTTCAAGCGAAAGGATTTCATTTGTCAGAGAATGTAGCCAAGCCTACTGGCAAACGCCTCTAAAATTCAGACAATGCTATTTCTAGACTAATGTAACGCCATCCAAAGTTATCGTTTATTGATTGCCCGGAACAATAGCGGACTTTGGTAGCCATACCGTAAACGTCAACTTCGTCCGCGACCCGTGAATTCGAGGTTTCAGATTTGCTGCGGCCTGCCGGAATGACTGCATTCTCCTCTGCCATGCAGCGAGAGAAATTCGGCAGCGCAGCGGATCTGCGCGCTGCGAGCACGCGCAGCGTGAAAACCAGATTCACAGTATGGGCTCGTAGTCGACCTCCGCTACCTCCCGTGTCTACGACTGAAGGCAGCCCAAAGCGGGCACTCGAACGGTGCTACATCAGACGGTGCTGGAACCTAGTATCAGGTTTCACATCAATGAGGCGCTCAAGACCTACGTCCCGCAACAGATGGCTAGGCAATTCATCCATGCAGCAATACTTCCGTTTCCGGCGCAGTAAGTGTCTGAAGAGTCGGTAAGCGTTCGTGATATGCAGCCGCCAACCCCTTGGCGGCGACAACATCAGTGCGGAGTTTGAAAAGTTCATCGCACCGCTCCTTCCAAAGACTGAACGCCTTGATTTGCTCCTTGTGACAGATACCCTGATGATTGAGCTTGGGACGACGCATTGGCACACGCTTCGATTTGGTTTGCAATACGACTTGCGCTTATGCCTGCTGCGTGGAAAAATCCCTGAAACAACAATCCGTACCCAGTGAACCAAAGACCGGGATTTTGAGGATCTTCCTGACCCATTGGATGTAGTGGATAACCCTTGTTGTCCAACGCACCCATGTGCCCGAAGAGTTCATCCAGATCTGCTCCATATCCAGTGGCGCAGATCACCACGTCGGGGTGGAGCTTTCGACCGCTGGCCAGTTCAACGGCGTGGGGCGAAAAGCCGACGGTTTCGCTGACGGCCGTAAACTGACCAGATTTCAGCGCAGAAACGAATCCATCATCCAGAGCGAAGGTAACTCCGTCTTTCAGCATCCGGGAACCACCGCCCATGACATGGCGGCGCAGGCCATAACGGCGCAAGTTTCCAAAGAAGGCACGCTGCATGATCGAAAAGATCGGATCGAGTGACCATTTGGGGAATAGCGTGAACAGGTTGGCCAGCCGCTGTAACGAAAAGCCGAAGACGCGCGATGGCAGGATCGATGGCCCATGCCTGACCGATACCCAGACCTGGGCCGGATTGCTGCGCGACAAATGATTCAACACATCTGTGCCTGAGTTGCCGGCCCCGATGACAAGGACTTTCTTCCCGTCGTATTCACTGGGGTCACCAAAGTCGGCGGCGTGAACGATTTGACCGCCAAACTCCTCCATGCCCGGCCAAACGGGCATATCAGGCACTTTCTCCCGCCCCGTTGCGACAATCAGGTGGGCGCTGAAATAGGTGCCCCTGTTGGTTTCGATCTGCCAGATGTCGTCTTCACGGCGGATTGACAGGACACGGGTCTCGAAATGGATATCGGAAGCAAACTGACGCGCATACTCGCTCAGGTAGTCGACAACAGCATCTCGGGGCAAAAAGGTGTCCGCTTTACGAGGTGCGTGATGTCCGGGGAGGCTGGCGAAATGGCGATGAATGTTCAGTCGCAACTTCGGATGCCGTGCGCGCCACGGGTCGGCCACCCTGTCGGACGCTTCCAGAATGGTGAACGGGATATTCCGGGCGCGCAGCTCAAAGGCCGCAGCCAGCCCGGAAAGACCGGCTCCGATAATGATGGCGGTTGTTGAATGAGAAACTTTCATTTGAGAACTCCAAAAACAGTGCGCTTAACGGCGCGCGAAAAAGTATGCGTTGAGTTGATCATGAGGCAGGTGATGGGTCTTGACCTGACCGAAGCCTGCATTGGCGAGATATTCCTGTGCTGTCTCAATGCCCCACATTGCACCGAGGCCTGGCCCGCCTTGTCCAATCGACACTGGGGTACAGTGCATCAGCGACAGGGAGTAAAGCAGGGGCGCAAACGGATTTTGGATATTGGTTTCCAGGTTCCGGGACCCGCCTATATCTTGCATCAGGAACAATCCGTCCTCGGCGAGCGAGCGGTAGACAAGGTCCAATAGTCCCTGCGGGTCTTTCTGGTCGTGGACCGCATCAAACGCTGTGATCAGATCGAAACTTCCCAGAGAATTGATTTTGGAAAGGTCCTGCGCACGAAACGTTAGGTTCTTCAGACCCATGCGTGCCGCTGAGACTTGCGTTTCAGTAAAGGCGTCCTCACATAGATCGATCCCGACAAAGCGGCTTGCGGGGAAGGCCTGTGCCAGTTCCATCATCGCGCGGCCCGCACCGCAACCTACATCCAGAACATCGATGCCGCGCTCAAGACGTTCGATCAGGCCAGGTTCCACAGGAAGGATGTGCTCGATCAGGGCTGATACCACCAGCTGGGCGCTGTCTTCTGCCATCACTTCGTGAAATCGGCAGTAGTCATGGTAATGGGTGCCCGCACCATCTCGAAACCGCGCGACCATATCTTCCTCGACCGAAGCCATGACACCAATGAACTGGCAGGTTACAGCCATGTTGTCGGGTTTTGCCGCATGGGTAAGCAACGCCGCGTGTTCAGGGGGAAGAGTGTAGGTTCCAGCTCCGGGGGCGTATTCGACCACGCCCGATGTCACCATCACGGCCAACCATTCGCGTACGTAGCGCTCGGCCAAGCCAGCCTTCTCGGCCAGAGTTGAGGAGGTGGCGTTAGGTAAATCGGCGAGCGCGTCAAATAGATGGGTACGGTGACCAATCGACGTCATCAGCGCGAGCGCGGCACTATTTAATGTGCCGACCATCTGCTCACCAAAGCGCTCTGCCTTGGCCTCATCAAAAGTGACTGCTGCTTGTTCGTTCATGTGGTTTCTCCGGTACTATTAGGGTTCATCTCGTCTGTTTCTGCGTCGGTATTGCCGCAAGCTTGCGAGTCGTGATATGCCTGCAAATGACCAAATCGGTGAATATCGGACATATCGATGCCAGCATTCAAAGCTCCCTGCCGTACAGTGGTTGTGACTTTGCCCTGCGTCGGAACCTCGACGGCTTACAGTATTCTCGATGCGCTCGCTTCGGTCGGCCGGGATTGGGAAATGCTGCATGGGGCCCGTCCCAAGGCGAAGGTTTTTGACGCCCAGATGTTGTCGGTAGATGGAGCACCCTATGTCGACATCAACGGACGACGTATCACGCCGGACGGATCACTGGCCGAATTTGGTCAGCCTGACTTGGTAATCGTTCCTGACCTGCATCTTGCGCCTGACGCACCGTTGCCAGATGAATTCGCGGTTGTGGTCCCGTGGCTTATCAAGGCGCATGCTGACGGCGCGATCATAACTTCTGTTTGTTCTGGTGCGCTCTTACTCGCGGCGGCAGGATTGCTGGATGGGCTTGATGCCACCAGCCATTGGAGTTTCTGTGATGTCATTGCCCGGAAATTCCCGGATGTCCGCGTGCGCCGTGAACGGATTCTGATACCTGCGGGTGACGGGCACCGGATCGTGACGGCAGGCGGAGCGTCTGCGTGGGGTGATCTGGTTCTGTATCTGGTCGGCCGAGTTGCTGGCCAGGATGAGGCCCGACGCCTCGCCAAGATTTATCTGCTCCAGCCTCACACTGAAGGACAGTTGCACTACGCTTCTTTGACTGCGGGAGCACAGCACGAGGATGCTCTGGTTGCAGATGCTCAGGTTTGGGCCGCGGATAACTATGCCCTGCCAACCCCGGTTACCGCCATGGCCGCCCGAAGCGGTTTGACGGAGCGTAGTCTGTTGCGGCGGTTTCGCAAAGCCACGGGGCAGACGCCAGTCGAGTACATTCAGACTCTCAGGGTAGAGGAAGCCAAGCAAATGCTTGAGACGACCGATTTGCCCATCGACGAAATAGCTGCTGAAGTTGGATATACCGAGCCATCAAGCTTCCGAAATGCCTTTCGAAGATATGTGGGTATGCCGGCTTCAGCATACCGCAAGAAACGCTTGCCATCCCATCAGTGATCAAGGGCAACCCAAACCGGACCTTCAAAATCGTGCTTTGCAAACTCCGAGTTGCGGGATGGAGCCGACTTTTGCTCACGCCGCTTTTGCTGACGCAGAAACCCCTCGCAGGCGCGACACGCCATTTGTTGCATCGCAGAGGATTTCTCGTTTGCGGTCATTCATCGGCGCAAAATTCGGCCTAATCCAAATCTCTCTTTCGCCGCAGCTTTGGTCGACACACGAGGAGCGGACGAAACGGACCTTCATCCGGATCGCCCGCCACTGCCCGCCTACAACTGGAACAGACCCAAGGCACTAACCACATCGCGCTTTGTCGCCTCGGTGCGCTCTCGCGCCCGTTCCGTGCCCTCTTTGATCACGTCAATAACGTATCTCCGGTCCTCAGAGAGCTGTGCCCTGCGCTCGCGAATTGGTGCAACGAGGTCCTGAAGGATAGCTTCCAGACGCGCCTTGATCTTGCCATCGCCAAGCCCGCCGCGCTGATATTGTGCCTTGAGCTCGGCAAGCCCGTCCTGGTCCGGATCGAAGGCGTCGAGATAGGTAAAGACAACATTGCCCTCGATGCAGCCCGGGTCTTCGAGACGCAGGTGGTTCGGATCGGTGAACATCGCCTTGACAGCATTTCGGATCTCCTCGGACGACGCGGACAGCGCAATGGCGTTGCCACCGGATTTCGACATCTTGGTCTTGCCGTCGATACCGGGCAACCGGCCCGCCCTGGGGATGATCGCCCGCGCCTCGGGCAACACGGCGCGGCCTGAGGTTGCGTTGATGCGCCGCACGATCTCATTCGTTTGTTCGATCAGCGGGGCCTGATCCTCGCCGACCGGCACGACCGTCGCCTTGAAGGCTGTGATGTCCGCCGCCTGTGCCGCCGGATAACACAGAAATCCGGCGGGAATATCCCGTCCGAACCCGCGCACGCGAATTTCGTCCTTGATCGTCGGGTTCCGTTCCAGCCGCGCGACCGTGACGAAGTTCAGGTAGAGCATCGACAACTCGGCCAACGCCGGAAGATGCGATTGCAGGCAGATGGTGGTGCGACAGGGATCAATGCCCACGGCCAAATAGTCCAGCGCGACCTCCATCACGCTGCGCCGCACCTTCTCCGGGTCATGGGCGTTGTCGGTCAGGGCTTGGGTATCCGCCAGCAGCAGGAATTGTTCATGGCTGTCCTGATAGCGCAGCCGGTTTGCAAGCGAGCCTGCATAGTGCCCGATGTGAAGCGGCCCCGTCGTGCGGTCGCCTGTCAGAATGGTTGGTCTGTTCATTTGCGTCTTCCCATGAAACGAGAGAGGCAGCGCATCGGGAAGCTCGGAAAACAAAAGGCCGCCCATGCGGCGGCCTCGGAATACGTTTGGTCATCCGGCCACCTTGTTAGGAGGCCAGCCACCAAGTCGTTGCGATTATCGTAGTGTTTTCCATAGAACTCTGCCTATCGTCGGCTAGATCACGCGTCAATCAAATGGTAGACAGGGGCTCGATCCGAACCGCTGCTGCGGCGCGAACGCAGGTCCGGTTCGGATTGGCGAACGGCAAGTGCCGCCCGCCAACGTGGTTCAAATGTCGATTTGCTCGGCGATGCTCAACGCATCTTCCAGCTCAACGCCAAGGTAGCGCACGGTGCTGTCCACTTTGGTGTGACCAAGTAGCAGCTGAACTGCGCGAAGATTGCCGGTCTTTCGGTAAATTTCGGCCGCCTTTGTCCTGCGAAGCGAATGGGTGCCGTACCCGCTCGGTTCTAAACCAATCGCCGTCACCCAGTCGCGGACGAGCCGACCGTACTGGCGCGTCGAGATGTGCGGGCGGTCATGGAACCGACTCGGGAACATGCACCGGCACGCAAACATCTCGGGCGACTTGACCCAAGCCAGGACAGTTTCGCGCGTGTTTCCCGTCAGTTCGAATTGAACGGGCCGCTTGGTTTTACTCTGGATCACAGAAACTCGCTCCCGCACGCGGTCATCCTTGACCAGATCAGCAACCGCCAGTTTCACCAGATCGCATCCTCGTAGTTTGCTGTCGATAGCCACGTTGAAAAGCGCAAGATCGCGCAGGTTGCCCGACAGTTCGAGCCGCGCGCGGATCGCCCAGACCTGTTTCGGCAACAGTGGTCGTTTCTGGCCGATGATCCGGCCCTTGTTCCAGGCTCTTCGTTTCGGGGTGACAGCAGGAAGTTGGACTCTTGGCATAGTGCGCCCTCCAATCCTCCCGCCAAACCCAGACATCAGCACCGTGCTGACGCCTCAATTTACTTGTGATTTGAATGGCCGTTGTCGGTTGCGCGTTCTTTGGGAAACGCTGCGGATGCATTGGGCCGTTCGGAGCCCACTTAAACCGATGCTGCACGATGCACGAATGTCGGCTTTATAGCACGTCATTCGACGGTAAGCCGGGATCAGTTTCGGCGAACTTGCCCGCCGTGAGGCCCATGCCCACCAATCAGATACAGCCGTGAATTCGCTCAGAGCCGCTTCACCCTCAGCCGCTTGAACAAAGTACGCAATCATCGGGGCGATATGACAATCAGCAGCGTGAAAGTCTGTCTATCAAGGACATGCGCTTCTGAAACCAATGTATTGAGTGCCTGCAAAACCTGCCGCGACGTTGCCAATCCATTTTTGATCTCGTCTTCGTCGTGTTTTTCTCCAACCGCAGGACGAAACACGCGATGGGCGAACACCTGGCGGACCATCGGGCGGTACCCATTGTTCGACACCTATCGAAGCGATTGCGATGGCTGGAATGAAAGTCTCTGCCTATCGTGGCTACGACAAGAATTTGGCGGATGGAACTATGGAAAGAAAAGAGACAATTGGTTTTATACTAGTAATGATAGCAGCAATATCTTGGAGCACTGCGGGATTGTTCACCAGGGTAGTACAGACAGATATTCCGACCACGCTCCTATGGCGATCTGTCTTCGGTGGCGTGATCGTAATGGCCATATATGCTGTCACCTCGAACCAAAGCAAAATAGTTGATCTATTCAGGTTCTCCATGGGTGAGTTCGTTATTGCAATAGTGTCCGCACTCGGTATGGCGTCATTCATATCCGCGTTCTTCTATACCAAGATAGCAAATGTTTCGTTTGTATATGGAGCAGTGCCATTGGCGACGATGCTCCTAGCTTGGGTGGTTTTGAAGGATCGGCCAAGTCAGGCTGGAGTGATCGCATCGATAGTTAGCGCTCTGGGGATCGGTATTCTGGCTTGGGGCGGGCAGAACTTCTCCGACTTTATTGGCCTGACACTGGCTTTCCTCATGACAATATTCATGGCAAGTCTCACTGTCTTGGCAAAATTCTTCCCTGATGCGAACGCTTCTAAATGTGCTTATCTATCAGCATTTCTGGCGGCGATAATGGTTGCACCGTTTTCCCAAGGCATCAACGTCGCAAGCACAGATATGGTGTGGTTGGCTGTGTATGGCCTTGTAAATGTAGGTCTCGGATTCGGAGTTTATCTGGCCGGCGTATCCCGCGTCTCGGCATTGGCGGCAGCGCTAATCGGGCTGGCCGAAATACCTCTGGCACCAATTTGGGCCTTCATGCTTTTTGGAGAGGCAATAACAACCAATACGATAGCTGGCGGGCTTTTGGTATTGGCGGCCTCAACAGTATACATCGTCAAGACAACGCGAAAGACATCAACGCGACCTCAGGAACTAGAAGCCTGAGTTTGGCAACTTCAGATCATCCAGGATTGGGAGTTGATCCTAGATGATCTGAAGGCCACAGATTCAAGCTACAGCGTCAATTCCGCTTGAATCTTTAGCAAATCGTGAGCGTGCAGCCTTTGCGTACAGCAGATAGAGCGGCAGCCCCGTAAACAGCAATCCGCCGACAAAGTTGCCTAACAAAACGGGCAGCTCATTCCAAAGAAGATAATCGGAGATCGAAAATTCGCCGCCGAGCAGCAGGGCTGTCGGAAACAGGAACATGTTCACAACAGAGTGTTCAAAGGTCATCGCAAAAAACAGCATTATCGGCATCCACATAACGAGGACCTTGCCGCCTGTACTGGTTGAAACAAATGCACCGATCACACCCAGAGAGACCATCCAGTTGCAAAACACACCTCGAAGGAAGATCGTCAGCATACCGCCAGCGCCATTTTCCTTGTAGCCGACCGTTCGCGCCTTTCCGATGTTTGCGAGTGCTTCTCCTACCTGAGATGGTGGAGTCGTAAAGCCATTTGTAAAAATAACGGCCGTCATCAACGCCACTATCAGAGCCCCTGTGAAGTTCGCGCAGAAAGTTAAGGCAAAACTGCGTAAAACTTCCTTTCCGGAAACCCCCTCACGCCTATCCAGATAGGCAAGTGGAACCAGAACAAATATGCCAGTGACGAGATCATACCCCATCAGATAGATCAGGCAGAAACCCACCGGGAAAAGCATTGCCCCGACAATCGGTACACCAGTTTGAATGGAGACAGTTACCGCAAATACAGCGGCCACCGCGAGGATCGCGCCTGCCATGAATCCGCGTATAAAGATATCTGAGGTATTCATAGTAGCCTTGGCCTCGCCCGCAGCGATGGCATGCAAGACAAAGTCGGATGGTTTTACGTAAGACATATTTTTACCTTTGTAGGTAACGGTCTATGCGGTACGTTTTGCCCGCACATGATCTTTTCCTGCATGAAAGACCACCGTTGTGCATGGTGGAAATTGCCCTCCCAAAGGGTCAGGATACTCAATTCCGGTCGGTAGGAAGCCAATCTCAATAATGCTTCGATAAATGCTATTTGCGGTGTTGGGTGCGCGCACATCCATGGCAACCAGGTCAATTTCGAGACCAGAGCACAAACGCAAAGCATGACGCATCATTTCGTTGAAGATGCCATCTGGAAACTCAGGAAACTGCTTCTTCCTGAAATTCTTTTTCACCATCAATCTGGTTATTTCCGCCTTGGACCTACTTAGCCGCAACACTGTTTCCTGATCAGTTTTTTCTTCGGCGGGCAATCGCCCGCAGTAGGGAAACACTATGCGCAATGAACCAGCCGCTTCTCCTCGGACGTAAGACAGCATGTGCAGACAGTCTTTTTGAAACCGATCATCTACAAAATTACTGTCTACTGCAGGAATCCATTGCAATTCCGCTTCATAGACGCTTTGCCAAATTTGAAGCGTATCGTGGCTTGGCGAGCCACGATACACCAATGTTCCAGAGAAATTAGAAGGAAGGTCAGGCAACGGCCATTCCCTTGAAATGCCGCTCGAATTCGCCGGGATTTACCCAGTTTCCATCAAATTGGTGAATTCCGCTATGCCACGTAGCTGCGTCGTACCAATAATAATTGGGCACGGGCGGCAACGGCTCACAATACGGCTGTTTTTCGAGATCACACAAAACCAAGGCGGCACGAGCAGCCAACATATAGCAAGACAGCGGCGGTGTGACGGCATTTATCGGAACATTCCCAACGTCACCCATCCATTCGTAGATGCCTTCAAGGCTGGGAAACCTGGGCAGGTAATTGAGTTGCATGACGATCAGCTTCTCGACGTCATCCCTGTCGAGCTTCTTACCCTCTGGGATCTGGAACA
>NZ_JBXWSG010000088.1:0-15476 GCF_059613305.1 Ruegeria sp. BHSB056
CTTTTTGCAGGATGCCCAAGAATGACATCAGACTGTTGATGTCATGACGTTGTGTGGGCGCGTGAACCGAAAGCGTGCCCAACAATCGACCTTGCCCATCCTGAACGGGTACCGCTAAGGCAGTCATACCAGTCATGAATTCTTCGTCATCGGTGGAGTACATTTTCTCAGAAATACGTTTGATCTCCGCTCGCAATGCCTTGGGGTCAGTTATCGAACGTTCGGTTTTTGGTTGCAGATGTCCTGCGGAAAGAAACCCATCCAGCTTTTTTTGCCGCAGTGTGGACAAGTACATCTTGCCGCTGGCCGTGCAATGGAAGGGCACCTGAGTCCCGACCGGAAGTTGAATTCGCAAGGGCCATTTGGTTTCCACCCGATCAAGGTAGATCATACCCTCGCGGTCTGGAATGGCGAGATTACATGTCTCGCCAACAGTTTCTGCCACACTGCGCAAGATTGCCAGTCGCGCAGTGCGCAAATGCTCAGACGACATCGTGTTGACCGAAAGCAGTCGCAGCCGGTGCCCCGGGCCATATGATCTGCCATCGAGGTCTCGCTGCAGAAACCCTTCGGCTTCTGCGGTTTGCAGCAGGCGGTGAATTGTTGGCTTGGCAAGACCCAACGCCTCAATCAGATCCGAAGGTTTGACGGAAACGCCACGCCGCGCCACCTCCTCGAGGATCAGAAGGAGGCGCAGGTTGGTCGGTATTTGAGTTTCTTTGTCTTGTGTTTCCGTCTCGGCCATCCTGCAACAGTCTAGCTATTTGGCAGCAGTATCAAGGCCAGATCGGGCACAAGCGACACTAATAACCAAACCGTTAGAAGCGCCACCAGATAGGGCACCGTGTACCGAAGCAACCGGAAATAGGGTACACCTGTTACTCCCGAGGCCACATAGAGGTTCAGCCCATAAGGTGGCGTGATGAACCCAATGGACGCCCCTACAAGGAAGATCACCGAGAAATGGATTGGATCAATTCCAACCGAAGCCGCGATTGGCGCAAGAATCGGGGCAAGAATTATAGTTACAGGCAGGCTTTCCAAAACCATTCCAGAGAAGAAAACGATCACCATCGATGTGAACAACACTGCGTAGTACCCGCCCATCGAGGTTACGAAATCTCCAATGGTTTGCTGCGCGCCAAGCAGTGACAGGATCTGCTGCATCACCACCGAAATTGCAATCAGCGGTGCAAGTATTCCGGTGATCTGGGCCGAGCGGATAACGATCGACGGGATCTCGGGGATGGTGAACCCTTCGACTACAAACATCTCGGCAAATGTTTTTTCTGTCGGCAAAACCTCATTCCGAGCCCCCATTAGGCGATTTATCGGATAGCTGAGCAAACCCGCGATCACGCAAAATCCTACAGTCACACCAGCTGCTTCGGTGGGGGAAAACTTGCCCGTGTAGATACCCCAAAGGACCAGACCGATGGCAAAGAAACCGAGCCACGCACCAAATGCTGTTTTAAGAACGCGATTCAGTTGCAGGGGTATCAGATGACCCCAGCCATTGATGCGGCAAATGATCCAACAGGCAAACTGCATTCCAATCACCATGAGCGCACCGGGTAGAATACCCGCCACAAACAACTCGGAAATAGGAAGGTTCATCAAGAAGCCATAGACGATGAAGATAATGGACGGCGGGATAATGATCCCTACAGTACCCCCTGCCGCAGCGGTCGCCGCACTGAAGCGCTCGTCATAACCACCTTTGACCATCTCGGGGTGAAGCATCGACCCGATGGTCGCTGTCGTTGCCGAGTTTGAACCAGAGATTGCGGCGAATAGCCCACAAGCGCCCAGAGACGCCATGGCCAATCCTCCGCGTATCCATCCCAAACAGGCATAGGCGAAATCGCTGAGCCTTCGAGCGATGCCGGACTTGTTGATCAGGTCTCCGGTCAGGATAAACAACGGCATTGCCAACAGTGCAAAACCCTTGTTGAAAACATTCAGCAATTCGGCGCCCATGTTGTCCAGCGTCAAACCAAGGACGAACGAACAACCGATTACCCAATATCCGATGACCAAGAATACCGGCACGCCCAGCATGAATAAAAAAGTGACCCCAAGAGAGATCAGTGTAACCAAAGTTCCATCTGCCATTAGTCTGCTCCGATCACGGCCTGCTTGATCAGCGGCTCACCCGTTTTCCAGTTGTGCAGATCATCGGCAAGGTTCTGAAACACGCGTCCAACCATCAGAATGAACGACAATGGCGCGGCCAGAAGGAACCACCACTGCATGATATTGTCAGTACCCAATACGATCTGGAAATTGGACGCCGAAAGCGAGACCAGTCGCGTCGTCGTCACGATGACAATCACCGCAAAAATGAACCAGAGCACGGCATCGAGGATCAGACAGGCTAGTTGCCCGCCTCGGGGCATGGCAGCACGGAATTCACTGAAACTCAGATGCGTGCGCAGGCGGACATTGTAGGTTGCGCCAAACCACGCCATCACCATGAACAGCAGAGGGGGGATTGTGGTGGACCACGGTTCTTGGTCGTTGAAAACGAACCGATCAATCACGCCCCAGAAAATGATCAAGGCAATCGCAAGATAGGAATACACCATCACCGAACGTTCCAGATGGCGTTCAACAAAGGGCGCAGCCCGATAAGTCAGCATGATCAAGAACCCGCCAATTGCCGAGACTGCCGCGCCCAACCCCCAAGTGGCGTCGGATTCGAGTGCAGATTGAATCTCGAACGAATCCTGGCTGAGAAAGGCGCTGAATATCGCGCCGATGTCTGCCCAAAACGACATGTACCCCGTCCTCCCAGTTGGTGTGTATTAGAACCGGCCCGCTTGGGGTCGGTTCGTCTTTTTTCAGGCTTCGCCTTTCCACCAACGGCGTGGTTCGACGTTTTCCGGCAGGGTGTCAGCCGGTATCTCGCGCGCGATGTCATAGATTTCCTGATAGGTATCGATGCCACCGGCCCATTTGTTCAGACGCTCGCGCCACTGCGCCCAAGGCTCGGGGTTGTAGTTTGGGGCGCACATCTCTTCGGCCAGTTTGATCTGATCATCTGGCAGGAAAGCCGGGCGTACTCCATTTTCGGCGAAGATAGTATTAGGCAGCTGCGGTTCCGAGAAACCGACAGTGTTCAGCAAAGCCGCTTCATTGGCACCTTGTATCAAAGCCTGGGTAAAGTAGGAGGACTCCATCACAGCATCCTGTAGCTCACCGCCTAGACTGTCGAACACCTTGGCCGACATTGAGGTATGCTCAGTACCACAGAAGAATTTCAGGTTGACTGACTGCGACACTACGGGTGCCATGTTGGCATATGCGACGGCCGACGCCCACGTTTCAGCCCCGTCGATTAGACCGGTTTTCAACGCATCCAGAGTTTCTTCCCATGCAACCGGTACCGGGTTCAGGTTCAGCAGCTGCATCGCAATGCGTCCCAGCTGTGTACCCGTCACACGGTTTTTCGTACCGAACAGCTGTTCCAGTTTGGTAACGGTCGGCTTATCGGCAAAGGTCGAACCCATTTGCAGGCCGCGCAATTCGCAGTGGGTAAACAGGAACTTCAGCCCATGACGTTTTTCAAGCGGGTCGCGCAGGATCCGCTGGCTCGCCGGGCTGTAGAAAAAGTGATACTGCGCTGCCCGGCTGGGGAACATGTAAGCATAGTCCAGAACGTTGAGATATGGCGCGCCACCTGCCGAGTTCTGAGTCGAGGCCGCGTAGATATCGACAATGCCCTGCTGGGTCTTTTCAACACAGCTCAGCTGCCCGCAGATCTGGTTGTCACCAATGAACTCAATCCGAATCTCACCGTCCGTGCGCTCTTCCAGATCCCGCGCAAACTCGATTGCGCCGGCGCGTTCGATCAGCAGATTACGTGTATTGAAGCCAGAAGCGCCAAACTTAAGCGTGTGCTTTGGCTCTTTTGAGAAGCGCTTTTCATAAGTTGATTCGGCCGCCTGCGCCAAATTAGCCAGGCTCATCGCGCCACCAAACCCACCTGCCGCCAGCAGTGTCGAACTCATGCCATAACGCCCGGCCACGCGAAAAAAATCGCGCCGGGAAATGCCACTTAGTTTCTTACCGATCTCCATTGCTTACCTCCCTAATCACAATTATTGAGACGTTTTGTATCAAAAAAGACTAGTATACTTCTCGCATCTTGCATAGAGTTTTTTTCAGTCGCGTCGGGAGGAGATAGTTATGGAAGTCGATTATGCGGTGGTCGGGGCAGGATCTTCGGGCTGTGTCATTGCCAACCGCTTGAGCGCTGATCCCAATACGACCGTCGCGTTGCTGGAAGCTGGCGGTCGCGACACCAACCCGTGGATTCACATTCCGGTGGGCTATTTCAAAACAATGCATAACCCGTCGGTTGACTGGTGCTATCGCACTGAACCTGATCCGGGGCTCAATGGGCGATCCATTGACTGGCCGCGAGGCAAGGTGCTAGGCGGCTCATCCTCGCTGAACGGACTGCTTTATGTCCGCGGCCAGAAAGAGGATTACGACCGCTGGCGGCAAATGGGCAATGAGGGATGGGGGTGGGACGATGTCTTGCCCCTGTTCAAACGTTGCGAAAATCAAGAACGCGGTGAAGATGAATTTCACGGCATTGGCGGGCCTTTATCTGTATCGAACATGCGCATTCAACGCCCCATCTGCGACGCCTGGGTAGCCGCAGCACAGGCCGAAGGCTACCCGTTCAACCCCGACTATAATGGCGCAGAACAAGAAGGCGTGGGATATTTCCAATTGACCACCCAAAACGGCCGTCGCTGCAGCGCGGCTGTGGCTTATCTTAAACCCATTCGAAACCGTCAGAATCTGAACATCATCACCAACGCATTGGTGACACGCGTGGTTTTGGACGGGAAAAAGGCGACCGGGCTGGTTTACCGGGACAGGTCGGGGGTCGAGCAAATTCTGACGGTTCGGCGCGAAATTATTCTGTCTGGTGGCGCGATCAATTCGCCCCAGATCCTGATGTTGTCAGGGATCGGAGACCCGGACCACCTCAAAGAAAACGGAATCGAACCGCTTCACGCCCTGTCCGGCGTCGGTAAGGGATTGCAGGATCACTTGCAGGCAAGATTGGTATTCAAATGCAATGAACCAACACTGAATGATGAAGTCCGCAGCCTGTTCAATCAGGCACGCATTGCATTGAAATATGCTCTGTTCCGTTCCGGGCCTATGACCATGGCAGCCAGCCTTGCCACCGGCTTTATGAGAACGCGCCCGGATGTTGAGACACCCGACATACAGTTTCATGTCCAACCCTGGTCCGCAGATAGCCCGGGCGAGGGCGTACATCCGTTCTCGGCCTTTACAATGTCGGTCTGCCAGTTGCGACCGGAAAGCAGGGGGGAATTACGCTTGAACGGCCCTGATCCCTCAAGACATATCAAGATCATCCCGAACTACCTGTCCACAGAAACAGACTGCAGGACTATCGTCGACGGCGTGAATATCGCGCGGCGCATTGCCAAGCGGAACCCTTTGGCCTCAAAAATATCGGAAGAGTTTCGACCGACGGCAGACCTGAAACCTGACGATTTTGAAGGAACACTTGATTGGGCCAGATCTAATTCCACATCAATCTATCACCCAACCGGCACTTGCGCGATGGGCAGCAATGACATGTCAGTTGTCGATGCAAAACTAAATGTACATGGAATTATGAATTTACGGGTAGCTGATTGTTCCATTATGCCGGAAATCGTCAGTGGCAACACAAATGCGCCCGCGATTATGATAGGTGAAAAGGCAAGTAACTTGATAATTACAGACACCTGACAGGCCTTCGATCTTGCGTGCATACCATGCAGAAAGCAACACTCATGTAACTGACGGGTCAATGCGTCAGTCGCGCAAGCAATACCTGTTCTTTGACTATTTAAGCACGCCCTAGATTGCGCCTGCTGTCAGCCGACTAACTCTTGATCGTAGGCCTCTCACTGAATGTTTGCCAATTGGGTGGAATTGTGGTTGCTCAGCTCGCTGTTTGTGGCGCACTGGGCGCACTTGCAAATCCACTATGCAATCTCAGATTTCCTCAAGACCAGAAAGGTCATCATCCCCAACGGTGGCAGAGTTCTTTGCTCTCCGACGGTCAGCACGCCCTCTTGCAACACTGTGTCGATTTCGAAATCCGAATGCCAGCCGATTGTGTTGGCCAGCGGAGCAAAAACCCGTTCCAGCGAGGAAAGCAGCCCCCGCTTTCGTTGGAAGTGGTTGGTAATTACCACTCTACCGCCTGGTTTGCAGACCCTCGCAATTTCCGACATGACCCTTTCCGGTTCCGGAACCACCGACAGCACATGCATCGCCGCAATCGTATCGAAATGGTTGTCTGGAAAGTCGAGCGTACGGGCATCCATTTGCCGCAGCTCGACGACATGGTTCAGCGAAAGATCGCTTACCTTGTTGCGCGCCTTTTGCAGCATGTCTTCGCTGAAATCGATCCCTGTCACCTGCATCTCGGGCTTATAGTGTTCCAGAGACAGACCGGTGCCCACACCGACCTCCAGTACTTTGCCCGGGAATCTATTGATATAGTCAACCGCTTGCTGCCGCCCGCCACTGGTGACGGCCCCAAAAGTCTTGTCATAGACGGGCGCCCATCGAGCGTACGAAGTTTGAACGGCTTTGATGTCCATTTTGAGTCCTTAACGATTAGAATGTACTTCCTTGTCGAACCACGCCCAGGCAACCATGCCCACATACGCGAAACAAAGTAAGATCAGCGTGACCCACGGAAATGTCAGCATCGCCGCGCCAACAACAGCGACCCCAATTAGAAAGAACTTTGCGTTCTCGCGTGAGATCCGCGTCGTCTTGAAAGACCAGGTCTGTATCCGGCTGATGAGCAGAAGACCGATGACCACCATGTAAAGACAAATCAATATGCCGGGCAGCAAAGGGGCGTCTGCAAAGGCAAAGGACAGATACATTGGTAACATGACCAGCACCGCCCCCGCAGGGGCAGGGACACCCTCAAAAAATGCACTGTTCTGATCGCAGGTTTCGGATTTGCTACCCACATTGAAACGGGCAAGACGCATGACGCAGCATGACGCAAAAAACAGGACAGCAAGCCAAGCCGCGCTTCGAATATCCTGCAGGGCCCAAAAATAGAGAACGAGCGGTGGGGCTACTCCAAAATTCAAAAAATCCGCGAGTGAATCAAGTTCTGCTCCGATTTTGCTGTCACTGCTGAGCAGGCGGGCGATACGGCCGTCCAATCCATCCAGCACACAGGCGGCAATGATGAGCTGCACTGCTAGCACGTAGTTGCCCTGTACGCCAAATCTGATCGCGGACATGCCCGCACATATAGCTGTAATGGTTAGCGCGTTGGGCAACAAATTGATTAGCGCAAATCCGGTCTCGTCCTGTTCAGAAGGTTCTGCCACTGTTCCAGCTACCTACGTTTCTTCAGATGAATTTAGTTTGGCGAGAATGGTCTCTCCAGCAATCATCGTCTGCCCAACACGCACTTGTGGGTCCACGCCTTCAGGAAGATAAACATCCAGCCGAGACCCGAAGCGGATCAAACCAAATCGTTCTCCGGTTTGCATCGCATCACCAGATTTCGTAAAGCAAACGATCCGTCTGGCCACAAGGCCGGCAATCTGGACGACAGCCAGATCCTGACCGTTCGTCATGCGAATTCGCAGACTGTTGCGCTCGTTATCGGCACTGGCCTTGTCCAAGGATGCATTGAAGAACTTTCCGGGGCGGTAGGCAACTGTAGTAATCTCACCTTCAATGGGAATCCGGTTCACGTGACAGTTGAAAACACTCATGAACACGCTGACACGGGTGAGAGGTGTGTGCGGCATCCCAAGTTCAGGTGGCGGTACGGCCGCTTCGATCAGCGAAACCACACCGTCCGCCGGGCTGACGATCAGCCCGTCTTCTAACGGAGGCACGCGTTCCGGGTCGCGAAAGAAATAGTAGCACCAGATCGTGAGGCCAACGCCAATCCAACCAAGAGTATCGGATAACAGATACAGTCCGACTGTTATTGCAGCAAAGATTGCGACAAACCGAACACCTTCTGGATGCATCGGCTTGATGAACGTATCGCGCATGCGCATCGCAAATCTTCCCTTGGGTCAATTGACGCCACTTAAATAGGCGGAATGGTGAGGAACGCAAGCGGGAACAATTCTGACGGCGTCAATCTGTTACCCTGCCCCCCTTGGAAGCTGCGTTTTGCGCCAAGGTCTGCATTATTTGATAACAGGCCGCATGTTTGCGGCCTGTCTTTCAGTTATACCGATCTCCGAGGGTATTTTCAGATCGGTTCCGCTTCTCCGGCAGGTTGGAATGTTCAGCCGTTCTCACCGAATCCTTTTGGTACTGGCAGATCAGGCAAGGCAGCAGCACGTTTCTGCAAGGCCCGTCCGATAACCACGCGGCTGATTTCCGTCGTCCCGTCCACGATCCGCAGCATTTGTGCAAGACGGGACAAACGATCCAAACCATAAGGCTGCAACAGCCCCATGCCGCCCAACACTTGCGTGCAGGTGTTCGCAGCCTTCACTGCAGCATCCGGCACAAACCGTTTGGCATGAGCGGCCATCAGGGGGCCCTCAGACGTGCCAAGCGCCTCTGCTGCCTTTCGGTAGAGAAGCTTGGAGGCTTCAAGATCGGTCGCAACCTCGCCCAGCATCCACTGGATTCCGTCCAGATCGAGGTTCTTGCCACCAAACATCTTGCGGTTCTTGGAATAAGACAGCGCCGTATCCAAGGCAGCTTGAATCAATCCGCAGCATCCTGACGCAATCGAAACGCGGGCGATATCGATCGCCATGAGTGATCCTTGCAGACCTTGGCCAACGGGCAGGATGATGTTGTCTTCGCTAACCACGACTTTGTCCATGTACATCTCGGCCAGAGGCAGGAAGTTGTAGGACGGGGTGTCGTACAACGGACCAAAGCTGAGGCCCGGAGTGTCAGCGGGAATGGCGATCATCGCCATATCCTTGTGGCCGGGTGCGTCACTGGTTTTGACCACGGTGAAATAGATATCAGCCTCGGTCGCCAGGCTGACCCATGCCTTCGCGCCGCTGATCGTCCAAGTGCCGTCACCATTGATGGTGGCGCGGCTGTACATGTTCATCGGGTCAGAGCCGGATTGCGGTTCGGTCAGCGCAAAGTTCGCCAGTTTGCGGCCCGACGTCAGATCCCGCGCCCATTTTTCCTTGAAGGCATCGGTGCCATAGCCGCAGCCCGCGAAGGTACAGATGTTATGCATCGACAAGGCAAAGGCATAGGCACCATCGCCCAGTCCCAGTTGCTCGTAGACCTGAATGCCTTCTGAAAGTGGCAAGCCCTGGCCGCCAAATTCTTCAGGGGCGTATAGCCCCGTCAGGCCAGCGGCCCCGGCCTTGTCCGAAGCATCGCGCGGCCATGTCTTCGTGGCGTTCCAGGCGTCGACATTGGGCAGGATGACCTGCTCGGCGTGGTCGCGTGCGGCTTGGAGTATGGTGGCGAGTTTGTCTGACATTGGTCGGTCCTTTTGTGAACGGCTCTTCTCACATGACGCCACACTCCAGCTCCTGCTGAGCAGGTAGCGGGTCATGCTTCATGAGGGAAATCCGGTGCGGTCGCGTTGTATTTCGAAAGAATTAGCCGGAAAAAAAATTTTGCTCTATCTCGCGTGGTGACAGGGTATTGTCCAAAAGTGACAAAAAACGCGCCTCAGATGTTCGCCTTGCGGTACGAACTGGGGGTGCTGCCGGTCCAGCGTTGAAATGCCCGGTGAAAATTGGCAGCCGAAGAAAAACCGACATCATGTGCGATGGCCTCAACGCTTTTGCGCCCCGCCTGCAGATCACGAATCGCGATGTCCCGGCGCAGGGCATCCTTTATGGCCTGAAACGACGTCCCATCCGCATGCAACCTGCGGATCAGGGTGCGCGGGGTCATGTGCATTGCGGATGCTGTCTGGGTCAGGGTGGCAGCCTCCCATCCCGTTTGGCCCAGATATGTGCGTACCCGCAGCGATTGGGTGTGCTCCCGCGAAGAGGTGAAGATCCAGTCTCGCGGCGCGTTTTGCAAAAACCGATCAAGATCAGAGGCACTGCGCGCCTGCACGGGACCCAGTGCATTCGGATCGAACGAGATCGCGGTGGCGGGTTGTACGAACCGGATCGGTGCCGGAAAGATGATCGCGTAATCCTGATCAAAGTTCGGGCGGTCAAACGCGAAATCGACGCCCCTGACCGGAACCTCGTGCCCTGCCAGCCAGGACATGAGCCCGTGGGCAAGTTTGAGGATCAGCATATGCCCAAACCGCTGTACGTATGCCGTGCCTTGTGGTTTCAGGGTTAGCACCAATGCGCCTTCGAGATCATCCAGACCGAACTGATAGTCATCCAGCAGCAGGTTCCAGAAGGTCGAAAACCGGTAGAGTGCTGATGCAAGAGACGTTGCCTCTCTGACAGTCGTCAAAAGATGTTGCAGAGCCCTTGGCCGGACGGGTCTGCTCCAAAGCCCCATCATCTCATCACCGGTCTCAACTGCGGCAAGTTGATAGAGACACACGATCTGATCCAGCGTCACGCGACCATTAGGCGAGCGCGTATCCGCGTTCAGACCGGACCGGCTAAGCAGCGACGCCATCTGCGCCTCTGGGCAAAGGACACGCAGCGCCGCCAGCCAATCATCGACAAACTGGCTGGAAACCGTGGAAAGGATCGTTGGAGTGACATTGGTCATAACAGTTTTGTCACGTTAACTCGCAATGCAACAGCAACCCATCAATTTCCCGCGAATTCGGATTGGAACGAATGTACAGCCATACCCCATGCGCAACGCCTGATACGTAAAGCTGGCTGGTGTCAAAGGACGCATTAGAGTTTCAGTGGGAAGCTAACACGACCTTTGCCTGACCAATGACATCTTTGAATTTTGAGGCAGGCGCCTGATCGGTTATCAATAAATCGCTTCCCAATAGTTCCGGTAGACGCAAGGCTGGATTGGCGCCCGGCGCGTGAAACTTTGTTGAATCAACAGCCATGAAACAGCGTTCGCTAATCGTCTTCATCGCAACAGCCATATCCACTTCGCACTGTTCAAAAACCATAAATCCCCTCTTTGGATTGACGAGTGATGCCGACAGGATGGAAAAATCGACGGACATTTTGCCGATAACGTCAAATGCAGCGCGGTCAAATGCAGCCCCATCGTGGTTTCGTAACTGGGTTCCTGCCATAAAAACTCGGTTTCCGTTTTCCATGGCCAACGTGGCTGCGATGAAGGCAGAGTTCGTCACAACCGTAAGGTTCTTCCGAGCCCGCAACACCTGAGCGACGAAACCCGATGTCGAACCGGTATCGATGGCGATAGAAGCATCGTCGGGAATCAGATCCAGGACTGCATTTGCGATCGCAACTTTCGCGGCACGGTTTGTTGCCATGCGCGCGAAGAACGGCGGGTCCAGAACCTTTTGGATACTCACCAAAGCGCCGTGTGCTTTTTCAATTTTGCCTTCGTCAACCAGTGGCTTCACGATTCGGCGAATGGTCTGATCTGATACGTTCAGACACTGCGCCAATTCCATGACCGAGATCCGCCCATGGAGATTGACCGCGTTGAGGATATCTTTTTCGTACTTGGACATACAGGTTCGGGAATGTTGGATTTTAAGACGATAATAGGCCCGGATCGCTTTCACAACCAACAAAAATCAATAACGTGAGAACATTTTTGTTGATATTTGTTGATTTTTACACTGATCTGGCTCCGACACCTTGCACAGGAGCAAACAATGACGACCCACTCGGCAAAGCATCTGATTATTGGTGGCGGCATCATCGGCTGTTCGATTGCTTATCATCTTGCTCAGTCTGGCGAAAAAGATGTTGTGCTGCTGGAAAAGGCGTCTTTGACAGAGGGGGCCACTTGGCACGCCGCCGGTCTGGTTGGGCAATTGCGGTCTTCGCGCAATACCACCCGCATGTTGAAGCGTTCGGTTGCGCTCTACGACCGGCTGGCCTCGGAAACCGGCATGGAATTCGATTGGAAGAAGGTTGGCAGTCTGCGATTGGCTGCAACTAAAGAACGATTACTGGAAGCGAAACGCCTGGCCACAATGGCGCGCAGTTTCGATCTGGAAATGGAGATTATCTCTCCGGCAGAAGCAAAAGAGCTGTTTCCATACATTGACGCTGAAGGGCTGGAAGGGGCCGCCTTTATTCCTACAGATGGGCATGTTGATCCAGCCGGTCTGTGTCAGGCCATTGCCGCTGGAGCACGCCTTCACGGTGCGCAGATCCGTCAGGGCGTGAAGGTCGAGGATTTTGAAATAACCAACGGGCGCATCAGCCGGGTGATGGCAACCGATGGCGATTACGAGGCGCAAACCGTGGTGCTGGCATCGGGCATGTGGAGCCGTGAGCTTGCAGCTAAACTGGGCGTTGTGGTGCCTGCCTGCGCGGTCGAGCACCAGTATATCGTGACTGAACCATTGCCGGATCAGGACCTCGTCAAAACCTTGCCGACCCTGCGCGACCCCGAAAGACTGGTCTATTATAAGCCCGATGCCGGGGGGCGGTTGGTGATCGGCGGATATGAAGACGACACGTTGCCATTTGGTGAACGGGGCATTCCGGGTGAGTTTGTCCGCCAATTGCTGCCGGACAATCTCGATCGGTTTGCCCCGCTTGCGGAGCTTGCCGGGGCAGTAACACCGATTGTCAACGAGGTGGGTATCCGGCGGGTGATTAACGGCCCGATTCCTTATTCAGCTGACGGCGATTTTGTCATGGGCTGGGCCCCGGAACTGAAGAACCTGATGCTGTCAACCGGGTTCCTGTATGGGATTGCCGCTGGTGGCGGTGCTGGTGAAATGATTGCTGAATGGATCCTTGAAGGTCGGCCAAGCCTTGATCTCTGGCCGCTGGACGTGCGCAGATTCAGCCCGCATCACGCGACCCGGGCCTTTATGTATCCGCGCGCCGTCGAGCATTACGCGCATCACTACAAAATGCGGTATCCTGGTCAGGAGGCCGAAACAGCCCGCAACTTGCGCCTATCGCCGCTGCACGCCCGGCTGAAAGAACACGGTGCTGTTTACGGGTCGAAAAACGGCTGGGAACGACCCTTATGGTTTGCCCCTGCGGACGTCGCACCCGTGGATCAGCTCGATTTCCTCAATCCCGGCTGGCACGAATATGCAGGCCGCGAGCACCGCGCCACTCGTGAAAACGTGGTGCTGATTGATCAATCTAGTTTCTCAAAGTTCGATTTGATCGGCCCCGGGGCTTTGGACGCAATCCAACGTCTGGCGGTCTCCAACATGGATAAACCGATTGGAAGCGTGATCTACACACAGCTTTGCAATGAAAATGGTGGCATCGAAGCAGATATTACGGTGACCCGCCTAGGGCGGGACCGTTTCTATGTTGTGACAGGTTCCGGGTTTGGTGTGCACGACGCCGACTGGATCAAGCGCCATCTGCCTGACGACGGATCGGTGCATCTGATCGAGATGACCTCGGCGCGGGCAGTGATCAATATTTGTGGCCCGAAAGCGCGTGAGGTGCTGGCCGCCGTCAGCGAAGAGGATGTTTCGAACACGACCTTCCCCTTTGCAACCGCACGGGAAATCACCATCGGGGCCGCAAAACTCCTTGCCGCCCGGATCGGATATGTGGGCGAGCTAGGCTGGGAGCTTCATATCCCCACAGAGTTTGCCCTACATGTCTACGACTTGATTTGGCAGGCCGGCCAGCCCCACGGTATTTGTGACATCGGTTACCGGGCGATCGAGTCTCTGCGCCTGGAGAAGGGTTATCTCTATTGGAGCGCCGATATCACGCCGGACTATTCCCCGATTGAGGCGGGATTAGGCCAGCGCGTTCATTTGAGATCCAAAGATGAGTTCATTGGCCGTGCGGTTTTGGAGGAGCAGAAAGCCAACGGCGCGTCTCAGAAATTGTGCACCTTTGTGACCGACGAAAAATTGCCCATGACCGGAGGCGAAACCATCCTCCACAATGGCGAAACCGTCTCACGGGCCAGCAGCGGCGGATATGGGCACTTCACAGGACAAACAATCATCTACGGGTATCTGCCCAAGAAGATGTGGGAGCAGACGGAGTTTGAACTAGAACTCTTCGGAGATCGCTGCCCGATCCGCCGCGTTGACGGGCCGGTTTATGATCCGGAAAATGAAAAATTGAAAGCCTGATCGGAGGGGGGCGTGATGGACACTGACAATATCGAGCGCGTGTTGAAAGAACTCCGCAATTTGGACGGATTCGAGGCTATCTCGGCGCAGAGAAGCGACGTGCAGCGTCTGGGTGGCTTGACCAATCTGGTTTACCGCGTGAAATCTGGCGAGCGGGCTGTGATCGTGCGGATCCCCGGCGATGGCACCGAAGATTATATCGACCGCGCGGTTGAAATCCATAACGCCAGGGTCGCAGCCGATGCTGGCATTGGCCCCGCGGTACTGTGGGCAGATGCCGAAACCGGGGTAATGATCAGCGAATGCATTGAAAACATCGTCACCATGACACCCGAGCATTTTGCGACACGTGAGGGCGCCGCGGGGCGCGCTGGTCTTGCCCTGCGGCAATTGCATGATGCCCCGCGTCCGTTCAAGTTTCGTTTCGAATTGTTTTCGATGATCGATGAGTATCTGAAAATCCTTGCAACCAAAGATATCAATCTCCCCGATGGCTATACAGAAATTGTCGCCGAGGCCGCTCCGATCAAGCAACTTTTGCAGGACAGACCTGGCAATCTCGTGCCCAGCCATTGCGATCCGCTTTGCGAAAATTTTCTTGATGATGGCAACCGAATGTGGATCGTCGACTTTGAGTATTCCGGCATGAACGACGCCCTTTGGGACCTTGGCGACCTGTCGGTTGAAGCAGGGCTGACCGAGACGCAGGAGATCGAGATGCTGACTGTGTATTTCGGCGCAACTCCAACAGCGGCGCAGATCGGGCGGATGGTTATCTACAAAGCTATGTGTGATCTCTTGTGGACCCTCTGGGGTCTTATCCAACACGCCGACGGCAATCCGGCTGAGGACTTCTGGGCATATGCAACGGGTCGGTTCGACAGATGCAAAGCGCTGATGTTTTCACCGGAATTCCCCAAACATGCCCAAGCAATTGCAAACGAATAGCGGACAAAAAATCTCCAACCCACATTCTTGTTGAAAGCCGGTCAATCTAGTTTGACAACATAGTGAAATGACGCGCGCTCATAGCTGCAAAGCCCGCTTTGTAAAGCTCGCGTTCATTTGACTGGTGTGAAGCATACTTAATTTTGGGCTCGCTGCCGACCTCGGAGCAGATAAAGTCTCTGTCTAAGCGCGACCATCACATGAATTCGGCGAGGGTGGCCTTTACCCGACATTGCGCAAGGTATCGAAATGCCCCCGCATTGTCCCGTATTGCTCTGCTACCCAATTGTGGAGTGCCCCGAGCTAGGTTTTTCAGCAGTTTCACGATGAC
>NZ_JBXWSG010000089.1:0-15129 GCF_059613305.1 Ruegeria sp. BHSB056
ATACAGAAATCGACCATGACCTGATCACCGTATCGTGCGTGCATCGCCTGGCTTAGCTTGGCGGTCTGGTCCTTGGTGATGGTCATCAGCGGGCTTTCGCCCTTTTCCTGGTTCCAGATCGATTTGTAAGCCTCGCCGGAACTGAATGGCCGCTTGGTCAGGATGATCGCCTGCAGAATCGGCTGCCATTTCCATTTCGGATAGTCGATGACGCGCTGATCCGACAAAAACTCATTCAGATACCGGCGCATCGGCCAATATGTGTAGTCGTCCGGCGTTCCCAGATTGGCCAACAATACGCCGACGCGCCCCATCCTGATCTTGGGGTGATCCGTAGGAGCATGAGCGGGTCGAGTGGCATCAAACATATGAAGCTTCCTGAATTTCTTGCGTTAGGGCCTGAAATAAGGGGATTTGGTCGCGCGTCAATCGGGCAGTTTGCCCTCGTCCGTGCGCAAGGCGTCAGCCAAACGTGTTTGCGCCGACCCGGGACGCAGTGGCTTTGGTTGACTGTCGTGGGGGGCCCATCCTGTCAGGCAGATCAGTTCGAACGTGGCTGCCAAGCGTCCCGATCCTGTGCTGAAATGAGACGCATAAGTGTTTTGCGCGGTCTCAAATACTGCGCGTTTGGTCGGATGTCTCAGGCGCGCGGACAACGCATTGGTCTCACCCATATTCCGCAGATCGTGCATCAGGTGCCAGATGTCACGGTACTCAGCCGTGAGTAGCACCGAGTCTGCGACCGGCAAGGCCAGACCGGCGCGCTGCAACAGACCGCCCATATCCCGCAGCCCGGCCATTGGGGCGATGCGGGGGCTGAGGCCGCCGGTAACGTCAATCTCGGCCTGACCCAACGCCGCGCGCAGTTCGTGCAGCGTTTCGCCGCCCAGACAAACAACCAGCAACAACCCATCAGGTTTCAGCGCGCGGTGGCATTGGATCAACTGACCTACCGGATCGTTTGCGCAGTGCAGTGTCATGGAGTGGATCACAAGATCATGCGCGCCGGGTTGCAGTGCCAGCACTTCGTCATCCGCAATGATCGAGGCTTCGGGAAATGCGTCTGTCCAAAGCTGCCGGTAGGCCGTCACGATCGCTGGTGCCGTAAAGGTTTTGTTAACCATGGAGAGCCGATCCTGAACCTCGTCCATCGCGGCGCGGTGCAGAAAAAGGGCATCATCCTGCACGCGGCTGCGATGACGCAGAATGGCGGCACGGTCAAAAAGTGAGGGCGCAGTGGGTTCGGGCAGTTTCATAGCTGGCAAGTATCGCATCGCGCAACGGATTCAAACCGCACTTGCGCTTATTTATCCACCACGTTGTATGGGGTGTGGCGACCTGACAGAGTCCGATTTTGGCCTGTGTGGCCCATGCTGGCGCGAAACGCCATTTATTGGCGGCACGGTCTGCGAAAGCTGCGGTATGCCCCTGATTGGGGGGCAGGATGGGTTTCGGACTGAGTGCGATGACTGCCTGAAGACCGCGCGCCCCTGGAGGGCAGGCCGCGCCGCGCTTTTGTATGACGGCAAGGCGCGGTCACTGATCCTGGCGCTGAAACATGGTGATCGGCCTGAACTGGCCCGCCCTGCCGCACAGTGGATGGCGCAGGCAGGGCGCCCATTGCTGCGACCGGATGTGGTGATTGCTCCGGTTCCTCTGCATTGGTCGCGCTTGCTCAAAAGGCGATACAATCAGTCAGCTCTGTTGGCGCAGAACCTGGGGCGTGAGACAGGATTGAAATGCGTGCCCGATCTGTTGATTCGCAAAAAAAAGACGCCGGTACTGGACGGCAAAACAGCTGCCGAGCGGGCACAGATTTTGGGCGACGCGATATGCCTTCACCCCCGAAATGCCCGACACCTTATTGGCCGGGACATTTTGCTGGTGGACGATGTGATGACGTCCGGGGCAACACTGGCCGCATGCACTCGGGTCTGTCAGGCAGCGGGGGCAAATCATATTTTCGTGTTGGCTCTGGCGCGCGTTGCCAAGGATGCCTAATTCGCCCAAGATTGCGCGATATCCGAAGGGAACGGAAAATGAAGTCGGTAGAGATCTATACATCGCCACTGTGCGGCTTTTGTCATGCGGCCAAACGCCTGCTGAAGCAGAAAGGTGTCGAGTTCAAGGAGATCGACGTGTTGATGCACCCCAAACGCAAACCTGAAATGATTCAACGTGCCGGGGGTAAACGCACGGTCCCGCAGATTTTCATCGGCGCTACGCATGTCGGCGGTTGCGATGATTTGTACGAGTTGGAGCGTCAGGGCAAGCTTGACCCTCTGCTTGCGGCCTGATGAAAACCGCGCTGCTGCAAATCACCTCGTCGGACGATCCGGCTGAAAACCTCGAGATGGTACGAGGCATGATGGCCGAAGCGGCAGAACAGGGCGCCCGCTTTGTTCTGACAGCAGAGGTTACGAATTGCGTTTCGACCAGCACCACACGGCAGCGCGCGGTTTTACAACATGAAGAAGATGACATCACCTTGGCGGGCCTGCGCGAACAGGCTGCTGATCTGGGTGTGTGGCTTCTGATCGGCTCGTTGGGGCTCAAGACCCATGAGAGTGACGGTCGCTTTGCCAATCGTTGCTTTATGATCGGACCGCAAGGTCAGATCGTGGCGCGGTATGACAAAATCCATATGTTCGATGTGCAGGTCACCGAGACCGAGACGTTCCGCGAATCAAAGAATTACCGTCCAGGTGAAAAAGCGGTCATCGCCGAGACGGATTTCGGCAAGGTTGGTCTGACCATCTGTTACGATATCCGCTTTCCATATTTGCACGCGGCACTGGCGCAGGCGGGCGCGCGCATTCTGACCGTCCCGGCCGCGTTCTCACCAGTCACGGGCGCCGCGCATTGGGAAGCCTTGCTACGCGCGCGCGCAATCGAAACCGGGTGTTGGGTGCTGGCCCCGGCCCAGACGGGGGAACACCCGAAAACCGGCGGAAAAACCCGCTATACTCACGGGCACAGCATGGTCGTCGACCCGTGGGGAAAGGTGCTGATCGACGCAGGGACCGATCCAGGCATTCACATTTTCGATTTGGATGATAGTTCTGTGACTGAGGCACGGCGACGTGTCCCTTCACTGCACCACCGCCGTTCCTTCGACGGACCCTGACAGAACGGAACAATGACAGACGACACCAATGCCCTTGCGGTCACGCTGTTCAGCGAGATCCTGACCGCCGATCAGCTATTGCGGAACCGGCTTAGCCGTGTGCTGCCCAAGGGCATGGAAATCTCGCATTTCTCGGTTCTGAACCACTTGGCTTTTGTCGCGGATGAGCGCAGCCCGGCACAGCTGGCCAACACGTTCCACGTCACCCGCGGCGCGATGACCAACACCTTGGCCAAGCTGGAGTGGGCCGGATACATCCACATCCGACCCGATTGGGACGATGCCCGCCGCAAGATGGTGGCGATCAGCCCCGCAGGGCGCCGCGCACGCGATCAGGCGATTTCTTCGATTGCCCCGTTGATCAACCGCGTGGTCGGAGAGTTGGGGGATGACCGTGTTCGTTCAACACTACCAGTGTTGCGCGATCTGAGAAAGCAGTTGGAAGGGGAATAACCCTCACCCCGGCTTCACACTCGCCGTCACGTAATTCACGCTCAAGTCCCGATCCGAGATCGACCAGCTCCACAGGATCGGGTTGAAGACAAACCCCTTGCGGTCCACCGGGTCCAGCCCGGCCTGACGCAGCAGGTCAAACAGCTCCTCCGGCGTGATGAACTTGTTCCACTCATGCGTGCCGCGCGGCAGCCAGCGCATCACCACTTCAGCCCCGAAAATGGCCATCGCATAAGATTTCGGGTTGCGATTGATGGTTGAGCAGATCAGCAGACCGCCGGGCCTGAGCAACTGCTGCGAGGCGGTCAGGAAACCCGCCGGGTCGGCCACATGCTCGACCACTTCCATGTTCAGGACCACGTCGAACTGCTCACCAGCGGCGGCCATGTCTTCGGCTGTGGTGTGGCGATAGTCGATCTGCAAACCGGACTGCTCGGCATGGATGCGCGCAACAGGCAGGTTGCCTCCGGCGGCATCGGCCCCAACGACCTCGGCCCCCAGACGCGCCATGGGTTCGCTCAGCAGACCACCGCCACAACCGATATCCAGCAGGCGCAGGCCTTCGAACGGCATAGGCGACTTTAGGTCGCGATCGAATTCTCCGGCGATCTGCTGTGTGATATAATCCAAACGGCAAGGATTCAGCATGTGCAAGGGTTTGAATTTCCCATGAGGATCCCACCATTCCGCCGCCATCGCTTCGAATTTTGCGATCTCGGATGGATCCACCGTGTTCGGATGCGCTTGCATTCCTGTCTCCGTATGCTCTTTTACGCTTAAGGACTATATAGGGCCATAATGGACAAGTACCCGGACCAAAAGCGCGCAGTTCAATATCTGTACCCGCCGATCGATCCTTTCGACCAGCGGATGGTCGATATGGGCGACGGGCACCGTATCTATGTGGAACAATGCGGTAATCCCGAAGGCATTCCGGTGGTGATCCTGCATGGCGGTCCGGGTGGTGGCTGCAGCCCTGCTATGCGCCGCTACTTTGATCCGCATGCGTACAGGGTGATTCTATTTGATCAGCGTGGGTGTGGCCGGTCTCGCCCCACGGCTTCGGTTGAAAACAACACGACTTGGCATTTGGTGGCCGACATTGAACGGTTGCGCGACCTGTTCGAGATTGATGAATGGATAGCTTTTGGCGGCAGCTGGGGCGCGACGCTTGCGCTGATCTACGCGCAGTCGCATCCCGACAGGGTCAGCCGCTTGGTGCTGCGGGGTGTGTTTCTGGCAACTCAGGCTGAACTTGACTGGTTTTATGGCGGCGGAGTGGGGCGTTTCTGGCCGGAGCAGTGGCAGAAGTTCACCGCGCTTTTGCCCGAGGCCGAGTTGAAGGACACCATCACCGCCTATAACAAACGCCTGTTCTCGGGGGACCGCGCGACCGAGACCCTGTATGCGCGGGCATGGTCGCACTGGGAAAATGCGCTGGCATCGATCCACACGAACGGATCAGTGGGCGAAAGCCCCGGTGAATACGCACGTACATTTGCCCGGCTCGAGAATCATTATTTCTACAATAAGGTTTTTCTGGAAAAGGATGGGCAGATCCTAGATCAAATGGACCGGATCGCTCATATTCCGGGACACATCGTGCAGGGGCGATACGACATGATTTGCCCGCCGCAGGCCGCCTGGTCGCTGAGCGAACGCTGGCCGAATGCCGAGATCAAGATGATACGTCAGGCCGGTCATGCGCTTTCTGAACCCGGGATAAGCGCAGAACTGATCCGGATCATGGATCGCGTAGCGGAGGGTTTGGCATGACACGCATCGACCGCCGTGCCTTGTTTGCTTCGGGTGCCGCGGCCGCGCTGCTTGCCGCGACAGGCGCGTCCCTGGCGGACAGACCCGAGAAAGGCGGCACGCTGCGATTGGCCGTGCCGCGCGACGACAGTCTTGGGCAGGTGGCACGCGGTGCGGTTTTCGACACGCTGACCGAGATCGCCCCGGATGGCACTTTGCGGGGCGAGCTTGCGACCGGCTGGCAAACCGACGCTGATGCGAAGGTCTGGAGCTTTGATCTGCGCAATGATGCGGTGTTCCACGACGGAGCGCCTTTGGATATCGCAGACGTTGCGGCCGTATTGGGCGAGATCGGGCATACCGAGGCTTTGACTGTCAACCGTTTGCGGCTGGAACTGGCCGAGGCAAATCCGGGCCTTCCATTCCTTTTGGCAGAAAGTCGTTTTGTCATTGCCCGCAAAGGCGAAGGCGTCACGCCGCTACACAGGGCCAACGGTACGGGTTGCTACCGTGTCGAGCGCGCCGAAGACGGCCGACATTTCCTGGGTCGCCGTGTTTCGGGGCATTACAAGGACGGTCAGGCCGGTTGGGTCGATGCATTCGAAGTGATCGTTATTCCCGATGCCCGTGTCCGCGCCGAGGCATTGCGCGATGGCTACGTCGATATTGCGGCTTTCCCAGATCCGTCAGAGATCCGTGGTACGCGCGGTCTTCGCTACTATCCGTCCGAGACGGACATGGCACTGGCCATCTCTGGGGCAGTGGGATTGCCGCGGCAGATTGCCCGACGCACTGTTTTGGACGACGGTCGTATCGCTGAACGGTGGTGGATCGTCTAATTCCGGGTGTCACTTCTGTCGGGGGTTGCAGACTCGGATCATCCTGCGTATATGCAGTTTCAACAGCGGCGCGTTGGACTTCCGGTCCAAGGCTCCACCGGAAAATTCGACGGGCCGCGCGCCCGTTTTTTTGTGCCCGATTGACAGGGTAGAGAACCTGATGACAAACGACCTGATAGCCAAAGCTGCCATCGACCGGCGACTTGCCGAGATCATTACTCCGGTGATCGAAGACCTGGGGTATGAGTTGGTCCGTGTCCGGCTGATGAGTGGCAAGCAGACCACGCTGCAAATCATGGCTGACAAACCCGAAGGCGGCATCGAAGTGGATGACTGCGCCGAGATTTCGAATGCGGTCAGCGCCACTTTGGATGTCGAGGACCCGATCCTCGACGCCTATACGCTGGAGGTGTCCAGCCCCGGTATCGACCGCCCCCTGACCCGCCTCAAGGATTTTGAGGCCTTCGAGGGGTATGAGGCCAAGATCGAAACCTCTGAACTGATCGATGGCCGCCGCCGGTTCAAAGGGGAACTGGCCGGGATCGAAGGGGAAGAGGTTCTGATCAACATCCCCGAAGGGTCCGAGACGATCACCATCGGCCTGCAATTCGACTGGCTGAGCGATGCCAAGCTGGTCCTGACCGATGACCTGATCAAGGAAATGCTGCGCCAGCGCAAAGATGCGGGTGCCCTGAACGAAAACGCTTTCGACGAGATTGAGACCGAAGGGTCCGAAGAGGAGACGAACTGATGGCAATTACCTCAGCCAACCAGCTGGAGCTGCTGCAGACTGCCGAGGCCGTGGCCCGCGAAAAGATGATCGACCCCGGTCTGGTTGTCGAAGCGATGGAGGAATCGCTCGCTCGCGCCGCCAAGAGCCGCTACGGCGCCGAGATGGACATTCGCGTCAGCATCGACCGCAAGACCGGCAAGGCGACCTTTACCCGCGTGCGCACCGTGGTCGAGGATGACGAGCTTGAGAACTATCAGGCCGAGTTCACCGTCGAACAAGCCAAGCAGTACATGGAAGACCCGCAGGTCGGTGACGTTTTCGTTGAAGAAGTGCCGCCGGTCGAAATGGGCCGGATCGCGGCGCAGTCCGCCAAGCAAGTGATCCTGCAGAAGGTCCGCGAAGCCGAGCGGGATCGTCAGTATGAAGAATTCAAGGATCGTGCGGGCACCATCATCAACGGTGCCGTCAAGCGCGAGGAATTCGGCAATGTCATCGTCGATCTGGGCGGTGCCGAGGCTGTTCTGCGCCGCAATGACAAGATCGGTCGCGAAAGCTATCGCCCGAACGATCGTGTGCGTGCTTATATCAAGGAAGTGCGTCGCGAAGTGCGTGGCCACCAGATCTTCCTGTCGCGTACCGCGCCGGAATTCATGGCCGAGCTGTTCAAGATGGAAGTGCCGGAAATCTATGACGGTATCATCGAAGTCAAGGCCGTGGCCCGTGACCCCGGTTCGCGTGCCAAGATTGCCGTGATCTCGTATGACGGCTCGATTGATCCCGTTGGCGCCTGCGTTGGTATGCGCGGCAGCCGCGTACAGGCCGTTGTGAACGAACTACAGGGTGAGAAGATTGACATCATCCCGTGGAACGAAGACCAACCGACCTTCCTGGTGAACGCGCTGCAACCTGCCGAGGTTTCGAAGGTTGTTCTGGACGAAGAAGCAGGTAAAATCGAGGTTGTCGTTCCTGAAGAGCAGCTGTCTCTTGCAATCGGTCGTCGCGGTCAGAACGTGCGCCTGGCAAGCCAGTTGACCGGTCTGGATATCGACATCATGACCGAAGCTGAAGAATCGGCGCGTCGTCAGAAGGAATTCGAATCTCGCACCAAACTGTTCATGGACAGTCTGGATCTGGACGAGTTCTTTGCGCAACTGCTAGTGTCCGAAGGCTTCACCAACCTCGAAGAAGTTGCCTATGTCGAGATTGATGAACTTCTGGTCATTGACGGTGTCGACGAAGGCACCGCGCAGGAACTTCAAACCCGGGCGCGTGAATTCCTGGAAGCCCAGGCCAAAGCCGCTCTGGATGCGGCCCGCGCACTGGGTGCCGAGGATAGCCTCATTGAATTCGAAGGCCTGACACCCCAGATGGTAGAGGCGCTGGCCAAAGACGATGTGAAGACGCTGGAAGACTTCGCAACCTGTGCAGACTGGGAATTGGCCGGTGGCTGGACCACGGTCGACGGTGAACGCGTCAAGGATGATGGCGTGCTGGAGCCTTTTGGCGTCACACTCGAAGAAGCACAAGACATGGTTATGACTGCGCGTATCCTGTTGGGTTGGGTTGATCCGGCCGAGCTGGAGCAGGCGGAAGAAGACGAAGCAGACGAGGAGGTCGAGGCCTGATCTCAGGTCTCGGGTGGCGCGTATGAGTCGCGGTGGCGTCCATAAGGATAGGTCTGATGGACCTGAGCGTAAGTGTATCGCCTCGGGCGAGGTTCAGCCTAAATATGGCTTGATCCGCTTTGTGACGGGGCCGGACGGTCAGGTCTTTCCGGATGTCGCGGCGAAACTGCCGGGGCGAGGCGTTTATGTGGCGGCGGATCGTGCCGCGCTGGACAAGGCCATAGGCAAGAAACTGTTTGCGCGAGGGTTCAAGGCACAGGTGACTGTGCCTCAGGACCTGGCTGCAGAGGTTGAAAAACAGATCGCGCGCCGTGTGATTGAGTTGCTCAGTCTGGCGCGCAAGTCCGGCGACGCGGTTGCCGGGTATGAAAAGGTCAAGTCGTGGCTGGACCGGGAAGAGGCTCAGGTCCTGATTCAGGCCACTGATGGATCGGGGCGCGGCAAGTCGAAGCTCAGTACGCCGCACTTCGGAAAATACATCGGTTGGTTGACGGCAGACGAATTAGGGCAGGCATTTGGGCGCCAAACGGTGATTCATGCGGCCTTGGCCTCTGGCGGACTCGCCAAACGTGTTGTAGAGGAAGCGCAGCGCCTGCGTGGCTTGCGCGAAACGGATGACGGCGGCAAGGGCCGCGCGGAAGGGTAAGAAGCTTTATGAGCGATAGTGACGGCAAAAAGACATTGGGTCTACGTGGCGGGGCACGCCCCGGAAATGTGAAACAGAGTTTCAGCCACGGACGCACCAAGAATGTCGTGGTGGAAACCAAACGCAAACGCGTGGTGGTCCCCAAGCCGGGCGCGGCAAAGCCGGGTGGCGGTGCCGCACCTTCGGGTGATCCGTCGCGTCGTCCCGCAGGTATTTCCGACGCGGAAATGGCGCGCCGCATGAAGGCTTTGCAGGCTGCCAAGGCCCGCGAGGTCGAAGAGGCCGCTGAACGCGAAGCCGCTGAAAAGGCGCGCGAAGAAGAGCGTGTGCGCCGCCGTGCGGAACAGGAAGCGAAAGAGCGCGAGCAGCGTGAAGCCGAAGAGCGCGCACGTCAGAAAGCCGAAGACGAAGAGCGCAAGCGCCTTGAGGCTGAAGAAGAAGCCAAGCGTGCTGCTGTTGCTGCTGCGGCGCCAGCTCCGGAAGAGGCCAAAGCTTCGCGCAACCCGGCCAGCAAACCTGCGCCTGCTGCCTCGCCTCGCAAGCAGGATCGCGAACGCGAACAGCGCGGTCGTGGCAAGGGTCGCGAAGACAACCGTCGTTCCGGCAAGCTGACACTGGGTCAGGCCACCGGTGACGAAGGCAGCCGCCAACGGTCGATGGCAGCGATGAAGCGCAAGCAGGAACGCGCTCGTCAGAAAGCCATGGGCGGTTCGGTCGAGCGGGAAAAGGTGATCCGCGACGTACAACTGCCTGAGGCAATCATGGTCTCGGAACTGGCCAACCGTATGGCCGAGCGTGTGGCTGACGTGGTCAAATCGCTGATGCAGATGGGTATGATGGTCACGCAGAACCAGACCATCGATGCCGATACTGCCGAGCTGATTATCGAAGAGTTTGGCCATAAGGTCACCCGCGTCTCTGATTCGGATGTTGAGGACGTCATCAAAGAGGTCGAAGACAGCGAAGCCGATCTGAAGCCTCGTCCGCCCGTCATCACCATCATGGGTCACGTCGACCACGGGAAAACATCGCTGCTGGATGCAATCCGCGATGCGCGTGTTGTGGCTGGTGAGGCCGGTGGCATTACCCAGCATATCGGCGCCTATCAGGTGAAAACGGATGGTGGCTCGACGCTGACCTTCCTGGATACACCCGGCCACGCGGCTTTCACCTCGATGCGCTCGCGTGGTGCCCAAGTGACGGATATCGTGGTTCTGGTTGTCGCTGCCGATGACGCGGTCATGCCGCAGACCATTGAGGCGATCAATCACGCGAAGGCAGCCAAGGTGCCGATGATCGTTGCGATCAACAAGATCGACAAGCATGATGCAAATCCGGACAAGGTGCGCACCGATCTGCTGCAACACGAAGTGATCGTCGAGAAAATGTCGGGTGAGGTTCAGGACGTAGAAGTGTCTGCCATCACCGGTCAGGGTCTGGACGAGCTGCTGGAAGCCATCGCATTGCAGGCCGAGATTCTGGAACTGAAAGCCAACCCTGATCGCGCTGCCCAAGGTGCCGTGATCGAGGCACAGCTGGACGTGGGCCGCGGCCCGGTCGCAACGGTTCTGGTTCAGAACGGTACATTGCGTCAGGGCGATATCTTTGTCGTGGGTGAGCAGTATGGTAAAGTCCGCGCGCTGATCAACGACAAGGGTGAGCGCGTCAAGGAGGCTGGCCCGTCGGTTCCCGTTGAGGTTCTTGGTCTGAATGGTACGCCTGAAGCAGGCGATGTTCTGAACGTGACCGAAACCGAAGCACAGGCCCGTGAGATCGCCGCCTACCGTGAACAGGCTGCCAAGGACAAACGCGCCGCTGCCGGTGCCGCAACGACCCTCGAGCAGTTGATGCAGAAGGCCAAGGAAGACGAAAATGTCACCGAGCTGCCTATTCTGATGAAAGCAGATGTTCAGGGTTCGGCGGAAGCCATCGTTCAGGCGATGGAGAAGATCGGCAACGAAGAAGTACGCGTGCGCGTTCTGCATTCGGGTGTTGGTGCCATTACCGAAACGGATGTCGGTCTGGCCGAAGCGTCTGGAGCTCCGATCTTTGGCTTCAACGTTCGGGCAAATGCCTCGGCACGGAATACCGCAAACCAGAAGGGCGTCGAGATTCGCTATTACTCGGTGATCTATGACCTCGTAGACGACGTGAAAGCAGCCGCATCCGGCCTGTTGAGCGCCGAAATTCGCGAGAAGTTCATTGGCTACGCCGAGATTCGCGAAGTCTTCAAGGTTACCGGCGTTGGCAAGGTTGCTGGCTGTCTGGTCACCGAAGGCGTGGCGCGTCGTTCCGCCGGTGTCCGCTTGCTGCGCGACAACGTGGTGATTCACGAAGGAACGCTGAAGACGCTGAAGCGTTTCAAGGATGAAGTGGCCGAAGTTCAGTCGGGTCAGGAATGTGGTATGGCATTCGAGAACTACGATGACATTCGCGCAGGCGACGTGATCGAAATCTTCGAGCGCGAAGAAGTCACCCGCACGCTGGACTAACCCCGGCAAAAGATGAAAACGAAAAACAGCGGCCCCCTCAGGCCGCTGTTTTCTTTTGACGAAGCTCTTATTTTGTCCGACGCAGAAATGTAGCTGAATGCATGATTATATCGAAATGATGCATTCCTTGCGCGAGCGTAAAACTAACCGGGTGTCCGGCCTTTCGCAGCCTTTCGGCATAGTCGCGGCTTTGGCGAACGAACTCACCCGTATCACGTTCGGCTACCGAAACATGGTATCGAGGACCGGGCCGGGGCAGATTGCGGATAGGTGACAGATCGTTGACCTCGACCGGCGTCAATTGCAGCGGATCGTTCACCGACATCAGGCTGATCGGTTCCAGGTCGTATATACCGCTGATCAAAATCACATCCCGCACCCGAAGCCCCGCTTTGGCAAGGGCATCTGATGAGGTTGCCATCACCATCGCCGCCAGATGCGCGCCTGCACTGTGACCTGACAGGGTGATCCGCGACGGATCGAATCCCAGCTCCTCCGCCTGGGCCGCCAGCCAAAGCAACGCGTCACGGCATTCATCGATCATGTCACCAATCCGGACATCGGGTGCCAGCGTATAGTTCACAGTCGCAAAAGCTTGCCCGTGTTCTACCAGACCCGGAGCCATCAGAGACGATTCATTCTGGCTGAGCGCCTGCCAGTACCCGCCGTGAATGAAGACGTGCAGAGGTGCCTTGTCATCGCGAGCGGGAAAGAAATCCAGAACTTGTACGGGGCTATCACCATAAGCCAGGTTTTCCCGTACCGGAAAGTCGGCCCGCGCCCGAGCGCTCAGTGCTTTATAACCGGCAAGATAAGGGCTCAGGTCGCCACCGATCATTGTGCTGGGGGAATACTCCCGCTCCAGATCGGATTGCGAAAATCCTCGATACAGCATGTCTTAGGTCTGCCCGCTATACATCAATTCCGTACGCACGTCGTAAAGGTCGTGAAAGAACCGCAGCTCTAGCGCCTTTCGCAAAAAGGCCACGCCGCTTGAGCCACCAGTGCCGGGTTGCATCCCGATCACGCGCTCAACTGCGGTGGCATGATCAAAGCGCCAGCGTTGAAACAGGCTTTCCACATCCATCAGTTTTTCGGCCAAAGCATAAAGATCCCAGTATTTTTCAGTGTTACGGAATACCTCGACCCAGATTTGTACCACGCGCGAATCGCCGCAATAGGGTTGGGCGTAATCGCGTTCGATCAGATCCTTGGGCACGTCGAACCCTTGACGGGCCAGCATGTGCAACACTTCGTCATAAAGCGACGGTTTGGTCAGAGCGGCATTCAGCATCTCCATCACCTCTGGGTCATGCGCATGGACCTTCAGTGTTGACGCATCCTTGTTGCCAAGAATGAACTCAATCTGCCGATACCCGTAGCTCTGAAACCCTGATGAGCTGCCGAGAGCCTGCCGGAACGTCAAATAGTCGGCAGGCGTCATGGTCAGCAGGGTTTCCCAGGCCGCAATCAACTGCCGTTGAATGGCCTTGATGCGGTCGAGGTTTTTCATGGCTGGGCCAAATTCATCCTGTTGCAGAAAACGACGCACCTCGACCAGTTGGTGGTGCATCAGTTTCAGCCACAGTTCGCTGACCTGATGGATGATAATGAACAGCATCTCGTCCGGCTGCGCGGGGTCCTGAAAGGTCTTTTGCAGGTTCAGCAGTGTTTTGAGTTGCAGAAAATCTCCATAGCTTTTGCGATGTGTCTCGGCGAAATCAGTGACCAGAGTGTCTTCGACACCTCTTTGCAACAGACGATCGTCTTTGTTCGCGCCCATCTCATGCCTCCCTTGTGCGATCCTTGCACCTGTCTAGGCGTTGAGTTCGTAACTTTCCAGCGGGTTAGGTCCAGTCAAGGACAACCTTGCCAGAGAGGCCGGATTTCATCGCGGCAAAACCATCCGAGAAATCATCAACCGCAAAGCGATGCGTGATCACGCGGGACACATCCAAACCGTTTTGCAGCATGGCGATCATCTTGTACCAGGTCTCGAACATCTCGCGACCATAGACACCCTTGATTGTGATCGCCTTGAAAACGATACGCGACCAGTCAACCGGAGATTTCCCCGGCGGTATCCCCAGCAAGGCGATTTTCCCACCCATCACAAGCGCTTCGACCATCTGGTCCAGCGCGGCTTGTGAGCCGGACATTTCAAGCCCCACATCAAAGCCTTCTTTCATTCCAAGCTGTGCGATGATGTCGTGCAAATCTTGTTTGGAAACATCAACGGTCCGCACCGACGGCACCACATGTTCAGCCAGTTTCAATCGTTCAGCGTTAATGTCCGTAATCACAACATTGCGGGCACCTGCATGGCGGGCAACGGCGGCCGCCATGATGCCGATGGGTCCTGCGCCGGTGATCAGCACGTCCTCGCCCAGAAGGTCAAAGCTGAGCGCGGTGTGTACAGCATTGCCCAGCGGATCAAGGATTGCCCCGATCTCATCCGGGATATCGTCCGGCAGGGGAACAACGTTGAAGGCAGGCAATTTCAGGTATTGCGCAAACGCGCCCTGTTCATTCACCCCGATCCCGCGCGTGCCGGGGTCGAGGTGAAACTTGCCTGCGCGGCTTTGACGGCTTTCAGTGCCGATCAGATGCCCTTCGCCGGAACAGCGCTGCCCAACGTCCAGCCCGGTGACGTTGCGCCCAACTTCGACGATTTCCCCGGCGAACTCATGACCAGTGATCATCGGAACCGGAACGGTGTGAGAGGCCCACTCATCCCAGTTCCAGATGTGAATGTCGGTACCGCAAATTCCGGTCTTGTTGATCTTGATCAGGACCTCATCAGGCCCGATTTCGGGAACCGGGGCTTGTACCATCCACAACCCTTCTTCAGGCTTCGACTTTTCCAGCGCTTTCATCGTGTTGGGTCGCATCAGATCACCCCCAGTTCCCTGCCGACCTTGCCAAAGGCCGCCAGCGCGCGGTCCAGTTCGTCCCGCGTCAGGGCGGCGTTCATCTGCGTTCTGATCCGCGCCTGTCCGCGGGGAACAACAGGAAAGAAGAAGCCCGAGACATACACGCCCTCGTCAAACAGCTTGGCGGCCATCTCTTGTGCTAGCGTTGCATCGCCCAGCATGACTGGGATGATCGGATGTTCACCGGGCAAAAGGTCAAAGCCAAGCTTTTCCAGACCGGCACGCCAGTACTTTGCGTTTCCGAATAACTGCGCGCGTAGAATGTCGCCTTCTTCGACCAGGCGGATCGCCTCAAGCCCTGCGGCGACGATGGATGGCGGCAGCGAGTTCGAGAACAGATAGGGCCGCGCCCGCTGCCGCAGCAGGTCGATCACTGGCTGCGGCCCGGCGATGTAGCCGCCGATTGCCCCCCCAAGTGCCTTGCCCAAAGTTCCTGTCAGAATGTCGACATCAACACCAAAGTGATCCGGTGTTCCGGCGCCGCGCGGCCCCATGAAGCCTGTTGCATGGCAATCATCGACCATGA
>NZ_JBXWSG010000090.1:0-15342 GCF_059613305.1 Ruegeria sp. BHSB056
ATTTCACTGGATTCGATTGAAGTCGATGGCGAACCGCTGCCGAACGAGGTTTTCAGCATCGCGGTCGAGGCAGGTGATCTGGCCGGTCGGTCGCGGATGCAAATCGGCGAACACCGAAACATCACCCAGACATTCAACAGCGATACACTGACCTATGACCTGAACTTTCAGGATCCGGAAAACGGTGAAAGCGGGCTGATCAATGGCCAACTGGGCCAACTGGCCTTTGAAGGCGAAAACGTGATCCCGCTGGATTTTGACATGTCTGATCCGCAGGCGTTTTACCAAGCGGGTTTCGCCTTTGATGGCACGTTTACCTATGCATCCGGCAGCACCGATCTGAGCGGGACCAGCGAAGGCCAGGCGTTCTCGATGAACAGTACCTCGGAGGGTGGACGCTTTGCCGCCAGCATCGACGCCGAGCGTATCGCCTATGACATCGCGCAGAACAGCACCAAACTGGCGGTTACAACAGCAGACCTGCCATTCCCGATCGAGTTGTCCATGGCCAGCGCAGGGTTGAATTTCGAATTCCCGATCCAGCAATCGGACGAAATTCAGCCCTTCGCCTTTGGCCTCAACATGACCGATTTCACCATGTCTGATGTCCTGTGGGGCATTTTTGACCCGGCAGGCGCGCTGCCCCGCGATCCGGCGACAATTGCGCTGGACACGACCGGCACGGCAAAAGTTCTGATGAACATCTTCGATCCAGAAATCGACGTTGAGTCGGACGAAGCTCCGGGCGAGCTGCATTCGCTGAAAATCAGCCAGCTTCTGGTTTCGTTGGTTGGCGCCAAACTGACCGGCGATGGCGATTTTGCCTTCGACAATTCTAACACAGAAGAGTTTGGCGGAATGCCCAGCCCAAGCGGCGTGGCGAACCTGAAACTTGTTGGCGCAAATCAGCTGATCGATACGCTGATCGGCATGGGCCTCATTTCGGACGACGATGCGCTGGGCGCGCGGATGATGATGGGTCTGATGGCTGTCCCCGGCGATGAGCCTGACACCCTGAACTCGACCATCGAATTCACCGAAGACGGCCAGATTTTGGCGAATGGCCAGCGTATCAAGTAATACCCATCTGAAAGGGCCGCGCAGCGCGGCCCTTTCCATTCCTGTGCACCTTGTGCCAGATCCGGTAACGGCATGGATTTATCACGATCCACACAGCACAATCCGGTCACAGGTCTTGCGGGGCGGGCGGTGCAAGGCTAGGTCCTTGGCAATCAACCCGGAGACCTCATGACCCGCTCACCAGAAGAAATCAGCCAACAATTGCTCGATGTTGCTCGCCGGGCAGGCGCAGAAGCGGCAGATGCCATCGTTCTCGAAGGGTCCTCGGTCTCGGTCGATGTGCGAGGTGGCGCGCTAGAACACGCGGAACGCTCGGAAGGCGCTGATCTGGGTTTGCGTGTGTTTCTGGGTAAACGCTCAGCCATTGTGTCCAGCTCTGACAGCCGCCCGGAAACCCTTGCGGCGATGGCCGAACGCGCTGTGGCCATGGCAAAAGAGGCGCCCGAGGACCCCTATTCCGGGCTGGCCGACAAAGGCCAACTGGCCAGTGACTGGGATATTCGGTCACTGGAATTGCTGGACACCGCCCCGCCCCCGTCGGCAGAAAGCCTGATGCAGGATGCGCTGGCCGCCGAGGCCGCAGCACTGACGGTAAAAGGCGTCACGCAGGTGTCGGATGCGGCTGCAAGCTACGGAACGCACCGGGTGCATCTGGCGGCTACAAACGGGTTTTCCGGTGGGTATGAGCGCAGCAGCCGATCCATCTCGTGCGTTGCAATCTCGGGTGAAGGCACCGGGATGGAGCGCGACTATGACGGTGACAGCCGGACGTTTCAATCCGACCTGCGCGACGCGGCTGCGATTGGGCGCTCCGCAGGGGAACGCGCTGTGCAACAGGTTGGCGCGCGCAAACCGGCGACCGGCAGTTTCCCGGTGTTGTTTGATGAACGTATCTCGTCTTCGCTGATCGGGCATTTGCTGGCCGCCAGCAATGGGGCCGCGATTGCGCGGGGCGCGTCCTGGCTGAAGGATTGCATGGGGCAAGAGGTGCTGCCCGCGCATCTGTCACTGATCGAAGATCCGCACCGCCCGCGTATCTCTGGCTCGCGCCCATTTGATGCCGAAGGTCTGCCAACGCAGCGTCGGGTAATCGTGGAAAACGGTGTCCTGACGGGGTGGACGCTGGATCTGTCGAGTGGCCGCAAGCTGGGCATGGTCTCCACAGGCAACGCTGCGCGCGGCGTATCCGGCCCACCCTCGCCCAGCAACTGGAACCTGAGCCTGACGCAAGGGACCCGCAGTCGCGAAGATCTGTTGCGCGATATGGGCACCGGTTTGCTGGTCACGTCCATGATCGGATCGACGATCAACCCCAATACGGGCGACTATTCCCGTGGTGCATCGGGGTTTTGGGTCGAAAACGGTGTGATTACGAATCCTGTCAACGAATGCACCATCGCAGGCAATCTGCGTGATATGCTGCGGCGGATCATTCCCGCCAATGATGCGCGACCATATTTGTCGCGCGTGGTTCCGTCGCTGTTGATCGAAGGAATGACACTTGCCGGCAACTGATCTGCCCCTTCTGATTGAGGCGGCACTGGAGGCCGGCAAGATCGCTACACGCTATTCCGGGACGCAAGCACAGCGTTGGGACAAACCCGGTGGCGCCGGTCCGGTGACCGAGGCCGATCTGGCCGTCAACGCGATGCTGGAAGAAAAGCTGTGCGCTGCGCGGCCGGGCTATGGCTGGCTCAGCGAGGAATCCGAGGATTTGCCCGAGCGGCTGAACCGCAGCTACGCCTTTATCGTCGATCCGATTGACGGCACCCGCAGCTTTACAGAAGGCGCGCGCACCTGGGCGCATTCGCTGGCTGTTGCGATGGATGGCATTGTGACTGCCGCTGTAATCTACCTGCCGATGCGCGACTTGCTTTATGCTGCGGCGCAAGGTCAGGGCGCGACTCTCAATGGGCAAAAGATCACGACGTCGAAAACGCCTGAGCTACTGCAATCTCAGGTTCTGGCCGCCAAACCAAATCTGGATACACAGCACTGGCGCAATCAGAATGTTCCAGCCTTCCACCGCGCATATCGACCCTCGCTTGCCTATCGCATGGCGCTGGTCGCGCAGGGGCGGTTCGATGCCATGCTGACCCTTCGCCCCAGTTGGGAATGGGATATTGCCGCTGGCGATCTGATCATCCGAGAGGCGGGTGGCGTCTGTTCAGACCGTTTGGGTCAACCGCTGATATTCAACAATGCCCACCCCAGGCTGAATGGCGTCGTCGCCGCCAGCACTGCGATCCACGCGCAACTGGCAGCTCAGCTGGACCCGATCGGGCCGGGAATCGGCGCATGAGCAAACCGCGCTCATTAAGCCTTGCCGCTTATCGGGTGCTGTCCTGGAGAATGCGGAACGGTGTTGGTGTAAAAACCGACCTGCCACGCCCCGAAGGCGAAATCGTGTGGATGCACGTCGCCACGCCTGACCGCCTGCGGGCGGTGAGTGATTTTTGCCGCCGGTTGCTTCAGTCCCGATCCGAGCTGCACTTTCTGCTGACCGCCCCGCCGGACGCGGATCTGTCTGCCTGGCCGGAATGCAATTTTCCCCTGATCAACCTGCCTCAGGAGCAGAGCGGGGCCGCGCGTGACTTTATCGAATACTGGCGCCCAGGAATCGGGATTTGGGTCGGCGGTGATCTGATGCCCAACATCATAACCCGAGCCGATGAACAGGCCGTGCCCTTGGTGTTATTTGACGCCCAGTTTACCGTTGCACTGTCCCGGAACGCGCGCTGGCTGCCAGACATAACCAGAGTGACCTTTAGTTGTTTTCGCAAGATATTGACTGCAAACTCTGAGACCGCCCGACACATCCGGAGACTTGGCATCCCGTTTTCAACAGTCGACGAATCGCCGCCTTTGGGCATCAGCCCAAACCCCAGACCTTGGCCAGAAGACGAACTGATCGAAACCAACCATACGCTTGCAGGGCGACCCGTTTGGCTGGCTGCCTGGGTGCAGGACAAAGAGTTCATTTCGGTTCTGACAGCACATCGTCAGGCATTGCGCCTTTTGCACCGGTTGGTTTTGGTACTTCACGTCGCCGACGTTCACGAGGCCGCCCCCCTAAGACGGCGGCTGGAGACGATGGATTTACGCTGTGTCAACTGGGACGATGGTGACTTGATCGAAGACAGTACGCAGGTCGTTCTGACTGCAGACCCCGAAAATCTGGGGTTGTGGCACCGCGTGTCGGCAGTGACGTTCATGGCCAGTTCAATGGAACGCGGCGCAGGCGGTCAGGACCCGTCCGACGCAATCGCGCTGGGGTCTGCCATAATTTCTGGACCATTCGTGCATCGCCATCACGAGCTTTACGTCCACCTTCAACAGGCAGGCGCAGCCAAGGAGGTCAAGTCAGCAACCGAGTTGGGCGATGCAGTCGTACAGCTTCTGGCACCAGACCGCGCCGCTGACATGGCTTTGGCTGGATGGCAGATAATCACCGAAGGTGCGCCGCAGGCAGACACCCTCATCGAAATGGTGCAGGATATTCTGGACCAGCGGAGCGCAGATCATGCGGGCACCTGATTTCTGGAACACTCCTCCGGACCAGCCGGATCTGAGGGCGCGGCTGCTGGCCCCGCTGGGCCGCCTATATGCCGCGGCGACAGCCCGCAGGATTGCCTCGAAATCAGGGGAAAATCCCGGTGTGCCCGTGATCTGCATCGGCAATCTCAATGCAGGTGGAACCGGGAAAACGCCCACCGTGATCTGGACCCTCGAGCAACTGGGTAATGCCTGGCACAAGCCGCATGTCGTGACACGAGGCCATCGCGGGTCACTGGAAGGCCCGGTGCAGGTCGATCCGGGCAGGCACACCGCCGCCGAGGTGGGGGACGAGCCGCTGTTGCTGGCGATGTTTGCCGAGGTCTGGGTCGCCAAGGATCGGGCGGCGGGCGCGCGTGCAGCGGCCGCAGCGGGGGCAACGGTGATCGTTTTGGATGATGGCTTTCAGAACCCTTCGGTCGCCAAGGATTTCTCGATTATCGTTGTGGACGCCCAGCGCGGATTTGGAAACGGCTTATGCCTGCCAGCCGGTCCGTTGCGAGAGCCCGTCGATATCGGCCTGAAACGGGCCGATCTTGTACTGTCCCTGGGGGAAGAGGCGGCGCAAAAGGTATTTGCCGACAACTGGAAACGCAGGTTGACCGTTCCCCACGTCACCGGGGTGGTCGAACCCCTACAAACCGGTATGGATTGGTCAGGAACACGTGCGTTGGCGTTTGCAGGCATCGGCTATCCCGAAAAGTTCTTCCAAACTCTGCGGCGGCTGGGTGTGGATCTGGTACGCGCCGAGGCGTTGGACGATCACCAACCGTTGACACAGGCCCTGATGACCCGACTGGAAAATGATGCGCGTTTACTTGGCGCTCAGATGGTCACCACCGAAAAAGATGCCGTTCGCCTGCCGCCCGCTTTCCGAAGCAAGGTGATTACTTTGCCGGTTCGGCTTCAGGTTTCAGACGCCGACAGGGTCAGGGACATACTTTTGAAAGCCGCCCCTTCACCAAAGTAAACCAGGCTGGCCCCCGGCGGGGCCAGCTGGGGTCGAGTCAGCTGCCGAGCTCTGCTTCGATCAGCTTTTTGAAGTCCGCGTAGGACTGATTGTCAACTTTCTTGCCGTTTACGATGAAGGACGGGGTTGCCTGAATTCCATCGCGTTCAGCGTTTTCCTGATACCACGCGGCCAATGTCCGCGCTTTGGTGCCATCCTGCAAACAGGCCTCAAGCTGGTCGCCATCGATACCTGCCAGACGACCGATCTTGCGCAGTTCATCGACGATCTCGGCCGGACCTCCTGCGCGCGTCCATTCTGCCTGACCTTCATAGATCAGATCGGTGATGCCAAAGAATTTCTCTGGACCGGCGCAGCGGGCCACCATTGACGCCCACAGACCATAGCGATCAAAATAGACCTCACGATAAGTGAACTTGACCTTACCAGTATCAATGAAATCCTTCTTGAGCTGTTTATACGCGCTCTTGTGGAAATTCGCGCAATGCGGGCAGGTGTAGGATGCGTATTCGATGATTTCGACAGGCGCGCCCTCGGCGCCCTGAACCATATCAATGATGGTGGATGTATCCAGGTCCGCCTCTTGCGCCTCGGCGGCGCTGACCAGCGGGAAACTTGTGTTAGAGTTTGACAGCGACACCCAATAGCCGCCAGCGGCCACGGCGACGGCTGCACAGATTACGGTTGCAATACGGCTCATTCTCAGCCCTTTCTCAGCGTTTCTGTTTGGATAAAACGTTGCGCCCAAGACGTTCAAGGGCCGCGCGCAAATCTTCATCATTTACACTGCGTGACACTTTGTCTGCCTCGGCTGCAACTTCAGGTGCAATCTCGGGTTTTTCTTGCTTCGGTCTATGGTCAAAACTGGCTTGCCCCTCGGCAAATCCGGTTGGAGCGGTCTGAGTAATGCGGACACGGCTGATGGCATTGTAACCGTAAACCGCGTTCACTTTATCACGCAGCTGTTCCTTCTGCATTTCCAGCATCGGGGCCTGCGGGCCTGTGGTCAGAACGGTCAGGGTCGCGCCGAAACCACCTTTGCCATAGCCGACACTGACTGGGCGTGCGATAGCGGCGGTATCCTGACCCACGATCTCGGCCCAATGGGTCAACAGACGTGACACAGCAAAGCCCCGGCTTTCCCCGGCGCGCCTGATCTGGTCATTCAGCAAAGACGCGGTGCGCTTGAACCCGCGGGTTGACGAACGTCTGCGTTGCATCTGGTTTCCAACTCCTGCGCCGCTATTGTAATAGGCAGAACACCGGGTGCCAGCGAAACCTGACAGGGAGACGAATAAAACTTGCGTGATTCCTTTGAATTCACAGCCAGCGCTGCGCTTCTGGAGTGGTATGACCACAACGCTCGCGCCATGCCATGGCGCACAGGACCGGCAGAGCGCGCCGCCGGGGTGCGCCCCGACCCCTATCGGGTCTGGTTATCCGAAGTGATGTTGCAACAGACGACTGTAGCAGCGGTGCGGGATTACTTTCTGCGCTTCGTGACACGTTGGCCGACGGTTCAGGCGCTGGCCGCCGCGCCGGATGATCAGGTCATGGGGGAATGGGCCGGCCTTGGTTATTACGCGCGTGCGCGCAACCTCTTGAAGTGCGCCCGCGATGTGACGCGGGATCACAATGGTCAGTTCCCCGAAACTTATGGTGCGCTGCTGAAGTTACCCGGCATCGGCCCTTATACAGCTGCGGCAATCTCGGCCATCGCCTTCGATCAGCCTGAAACGGTTCTGGACGGCAATGTCGAACGCGTCATGGCCCGATTTTACGACATCCACACGCCGCTGCCCGGCTCGAAACCCTTGCTGAAGGAAAAAGCCTCGGCGCTGACACCTTCTAATCGGCCCGGTGATTACGCGCAGGCGGTCATGGATCTGGGGGCCACGATATGCACGCCGAAATCTCCGGCATGTGGCATTTGCCCGCTGCGCGAACCATGCAAAGCGCGGATTGCAGGAAAACAGGCTGATCTTCCCCGAAAAACACCGAAGAAGCCCAAACCGACCCGTCACGGTCACGTTTACATCGCGCGCATGTCAGATGGGGCCATGCTGCTGGAGCGCCGACCGGACAAAGGTTTGCTGGGCGGAATGCTGGGCTGGCCCGGATCGGAGTGGGCTGACGATCCGGTCGAGCACCCCCCGCTTGCGGCAGATTGGAAAATGGTGCCGGGCGAGGTGCGCCACACCTTTACGCATTTTCATCTGATTTTAAGAATATGGGCCGCAGAAACCACCGGTCAGGATGTTCCCGATCATCTGATTGCAGTGGGAAAGCACAATTTCAAACCCAGCGATCTGCCCACGGTGATGCGCAAAGCCTATGATCTGTGGAAAGGACAATAAGACCGCTGTGCATTCCCTGGCCTCGCGGCTAGGCTGTCCCCATCTAGTAGGAGCAACAGAGATGACCGCAACAGTCTCGTTGGCACGCTGGCAATCAGCATCACCCTTCTGGGTGTCCATGCTGTTGATCCCGCTGATCTGGTTCACTGCTTTCGCGGGTGGATGGTGGGTTTTGCTGATCCCGATCTCGACCTGGTGGGTCTTTGCCGTGCTGGACCGGATCACCGGACTCAACGTGGAAAACGCGGACCCCGAGACGCCGGACGGCGATCTGCAACGGTACATCCTGCTGACCAAGCTTTGGGCACCCCTTCAGTTCCTTACCCTGTTTGGCCTGATCTGGTACGCGAGCCACGGCAGTCAGCTTTCGACGCCTGAGAAAATCGGCCTGTTCTTTGGTATGGGTGTTATCTCGGGTACGGTCGGTATCAACTACAGCCACGAGCTGATGCATCAGAAAAGCCGTTGGGAACGCTGGCTTGGCGATATCCTTCTTGCCATGGTGCTGTATTCTCATTTCCGGTCCGAGCATCTGCTGGTCCATCACCGTCATGTGGGAACGCCACGCGATCCGGTGACGGCGCGATACAACGAAGGGTTTCACCGCTTTTACCCTAGGGTGTTGCGGCAAAGTTTGATCTCGGCCTTCAACGCCGAACGCGGAAAACTGGCCCGCAAGGACCGCCCCTGGACCGACCGCTCCAACCCGTTCTGGCGGTACTGGGCGTTGCAAGGGGGGATGCTGGCACTGGCGGCGCTGGTCGGAGGATGGTCCGGTCTGGCCCTGTTTGTGTTGCAGGCCGGGGTCGCGATCTGGCAGCTGGAACTGGTCAACTACGTGGAACATTACGGCCTGACCCGGAAGCATCTGGGGGACGGGCGGTATGAGCACGTCCGGCCCCGACATTCCTGGAACGCATCACAGAAAGCTTCAAACTGGTTGTTGATCAATCTGCAACGCCATTCGGATCACCACTACAAGCCAAACCGCCGGTTTCCGCTGCTTCAACACCACACGCCCGAAACGGCACCGCAACTGCCCTATGGCTATCCCGTCATGACTGTGGCTGCGATGATCCCACCGCTGTGGCGGCGGGTCATGAACCCACGGGTCCGGGAATGGCGGCGCCAGTACTATCCCGAGATCACCGATTGGCACGCCTATAACAAGGCCCTGAACCCGGTACCTGATGCGTAAACGATGCGCCGCCCGGCGCTTTGGGTGCTGTTCTGGCCAGGTGTAAGGTCTTCAGCCTTTCATCACCCAGATATCCATCAGTGTTTCCACGCCGCGCACAGATTGATCGGTAAGCTCTGTAAAGCCAGTCATGGCGACAGACGCAGACTGGTTTTCCTCTGCGATCCGCGCGCGCACGGCATCGCTGACCACGATACGCGCCTGCAAATCACGCGTCAGCGCCTCGAGCTTGGCCGCGACATTGACGGCATTCCCGATGACAGCAAATTCAAGCCGGTTCGCGCCAATGTCGCCCAGCACGACCGAGCCATAGTGCACCCCGATCCCGACGCGGATTTCAGGCTCTCCCGCCCGGCGACGGTCCAGATTCCATCGATCAATCACGCTGACCATCGCGCGTGCACATCCCAGCGCGTTGCTTGCATCCAACGGCGTGGGCACCGGGGTGCCAAAGGTCGCCATCAGACCATCCCCCAGATACTTGTCCAGGGTTCCGTGGTGGCGAAAAACTTCGGTTTCCATGCGGGCGTGAAAGCCCCGCAGCACTTCGATCACGTCATAAGGATCGCGCCCGGCGGCGTATTTCGTAAACCCGACGATGTCGATGAACAGAACGGCCACATTCTCTTTTCGGACCTGTTTCAGCGGCTCGTCATTCTGGCTCAGCTCCTCTACCACGTTGGGCGAAAAATAGCGTGACAGGTTGGCCCGTTCCCGTTCCAGCCCTGCATTGCTCATCAATAGCCGGTTCAGCCGCTGCATCGAAAGGCCCAAAGTCACGGCCACCATCATGAACACGATCACCTGCTGGATGCGCTGAGGCGCCATGAAACTGTTCGGATCCAGAAGCTCGGCAACATCCGGGTAGCCTTGCAAGGCGGCTGCAACTTTTTCGCTGATCCCGGGAATAGGCGTTGCGACCCACCAGGCAACGATCCACCCGATCGACCACATCATCGCCGTCCAGGACCCGATGGCGATCACGGTCCGCCAGGAATAAGCCAATGTGCCCGCGGCCAGAATGATGAAGAAGTACTGAAAGTTGTCGAACCGGTATTGCATGGCCAATGGCCTGACATCGTCACTGAACGGGTTGGGCACGATCATTCCAAGGGTCATGATCAGCAAATCCACGAAGATCAAAAGAAGCTCGACCCGCGATTGCCCCACCCGACCGGAACGGCGGATCAGCCAACCGTTGGCGCAGATCAGCAGCAGAATGAAGTGATACCAAAGCACCTCCCATTGCGGGTTCAGAAAAATGAGCAGCACCGCAGTCAGCGCCATCGCCACCCATCGCGCACGCACAGCCAGTTCCAGACCCTCGCGCTTGTGCCGTTCCAACGCAGCCTCGGTATATTTGTTGTCCAGATCAAACGCATCGGGCTGGGTGAAAAACAGGCTTCGGCGGGGCTGTGCGGTCGTCTCGGTCATGGCCGTGGTCTTTCTTGCGGAGGCTTGGCAGCCTTATGCAATCACTGTTGAAGGCAAAACAAAAGACCCCGCCGGTTGATCGGCGGGGCAAGGCATAGTGCCATGTGTCAGGCCACAGGCACCGGCGGTGTTCGTGAATTCAGTTGTGCATCTCTGCGCGGATCTGTTGCCGCAAAATGTCAATCGGCACGGTCTTGCCGTCCCGTTTGAAGCACCAGTATGTCCAGCCGTTGCAGGACGGGGCGTTTTCCAGATGCGCGCCAACCTGATGGATCGACCCTTTGACATTGTCGCCCACCAGCGTTCCATCTGCACGCACCTTCGCCTTGTGACGCTGGTTCATGGAATAAAGTTCTTCACCCGGGCGCAACATCCCGCGTTCGACTAGCTGACCGAATGGCACGCGTGGCTCGGCACGTTTGCTTGCGCTGACCTCCAGCGCCTCGCGGTCGAATTTGCGGACCTTGGCGATGCGTTTCTCAGCCACCTTGCGATAGCTTTCCTCTCGCTCGATACCAATGAATTCGCGCCCCAACATCTTGGCGACGGCCCCGGTGGTGCCGGTGCCAAAGAACGGGTCCAACACCACATCGCCGGGGTTGGTCGAGCCGACCAGCACGCGGTGCAAAAGCGATTCCGGTTTTTGCGTCGGATGCGCCTTGTCACCATTTTCATCCTTGAGCCGCTCATGCCCGGTGCAGATCGGCAGCACCCAGTCGCTGCGCATCTGCACACCTTCGTTCAGAGCCTTCAGCGCCTCATAGTTGAAGGTGTATTTCGCGCCTTCGCGCTTGGACGCCCATATCATCGTTTCATGCGCATTGGTGAACCGCTTGCCGCGGAAATTCGGCATCGGGTTCGACTTACGCCACACGACGTCGTTCAGGATCCAGTATCCGGCGTCCTGCAGCGCTGACCCCACGCGGAAAATGTTGTGATAAGACCCGATCACCCAGATCGCACCATTGGGTTTCAGCAGACGATGCGCCGCCTTCAGCCATTCGCGTGTAAACTGGTCATACGCACCAAAACTTGCGAACTGATCCCAGTGATCATCCACCGCATCGACCTGCGAATTATCCGGGCGATGCAACTGACCTTTCAATTGCAGGTTATACGGCGGGTCCGCAAAAATCAGATCCACTGACGCCTCGGGCAGACTGTTCATCACATCGATGCAGTCCCCGGATAGAATCGTGTTTAAAGGGAGCGCTCTTGCGCCCTTTTTGGTGGTTGTTGTCATATCACTGCCTCAAGTGTCCACGGCGCTTTTGCGCTCATTTGGTTGAGACAAGGATGAGTCAAAGTCGATTCGCCGTCAAATTCTTTTTTGAATCAGCGACTTACGATTTACTCTTGATACAAGATATTGTGCACCGGTTTGAACGAACGCCTATGGTGTGGGGTCACGCCGAGATTTCGCAGCGCTTCCTTGTGTTGTTTTGACGGATAGCCTGCGTTGGTTTCCCACCCATAACCCGGATGCTGTTGCGCTAAATCCACCATCACCTGATCGCGCCAGTTTTTCGCCAGGATCGAAGCAGCCGCGATAGACACCGATCGTGCATCGCCCTTCACAACGGCCTGTGACGGAAATCTCAGACCCTGCGGAATCAGGTTGCCATCGATCAGCAGGAAATCAGGCGCCGGGGTCAACGCCTCCACCGCGCGCATCATCGCCAAGTGCGACGCCCTCAGAATATTGATCTCATCAATTTCGGCGACTGAGGCTTCGGCCACCGCGAATTCAGCAGTGTCCCGAATCTCAGCGTCCAGCGCGGCCCGGCGTTTTGCGGTCAGCTTTTTCGAGTCATTCAACCCGTCAGGAAAGCGCTTCGGGTTCAGAATCACGGCGGCAGCCACAACCGGCCCAGCCAATGGGCCGCGCCCGACCTCATCCACACCGGCGATACGGATATGGCCCATGTCCAGCAGCGCCTGCTCAAGTTCGAAGTTTGGCATTGTCATGCCCTTGGAAAACCGCGTTTCGCGCAGCACCGCAAGAAGAAAAGAGAGGGCGGCCCACACCACCCTCTCTCTCACGGCACTTCTTTGGCACCGTTCCTGCTCAACCCGAACTACCGATAAACGACGCGGTATCCCTTTTGGCGCAGGCATGCAGGTTCATAGGCCTGCCTGACCTTTTTGCCATTCCAGAAACCGACCTTGCACTCTTGCGGCAGGCTATTGGCATGTTTGTAATGTTTCTCGAGGCATTTCGGCCCAAGCAGCGGATGATCCTGCGAATACCCATCATAGGTGCGCAGGCAGCGCTGGGGCAGATCGTAACGCGCCACATGCGGCGGTAACGGGCGCACCGGCTGCGCCACATATGGTGTATGGGTATAGGTCTGTTGACGCGTCGCCCGATCCTTTTTCTTTTCCTTGTTATAGTAATGAACGCCGGCACCGATGATCGCGATGGCCGCCAGCCCCCCAAGAATGTCCTTTGCGTCGGCCGCCTTCGCCTGAGAAGCTGACACACCGGTAATCGCAACTGCGGCCGCAATGATTAAAGCGATGAATTTCTTATGCATGATGCCTGTCCTTTCGGATGTTCGTGCGACCGCATGACGGACCGCGTGCTGATTGCCCTGAAAGTGGGGGCACCTGCCCCAGACAAGCAATAACGGCCCGGTGTTATCGGATATCAGGTGCCACAAACCCCTTGGGTTATTGAATATCGCGACAACTCATGCGCAGGATGCGGCCTATGAAACAGATCCTCTCTTCTCTGACCTTTGCGGCCCTGTTATCGCTTGGTTCTGCTGCGACAGCGGCAGATTGTTACGCGGACTACAAAGCCAAGAAGGACAACCCGCTGCGTTTGCATTACGGCGTCATGCAGGTCACAAACTGCGACAAGGGGCAGGCCCGGGCAGAAATCGCCCAGCGCCTGAACGCATCAGGTTGGACCTTGCTTGAAGTGCAGTCCGTTTTCGGGCCGGAAGGGTTGGATCAGAGGAAAGGCAATGCCGGACAATTCTATCTCCGTTTCTGATGCACGCCGGTCGGGTGTCCGGCTGGTTGTGCTGGGCATCGCGGCCATTGTCGTCATTCTGATCACCGCTGCCGTTTTCCTGTTCTGGACCTTGCCGGACGCAAATGCGTTCAACGCACGTGTCGAGCGGTTGTTTGTCGAGGCCGATCTGACGTCACAGACCGAGATTCGTCTGCTTGAAATTCTGGCCCAGTCTGGCACCGCCTTTGCCGACACCCTGTCCAGTTACCGGATGGTGATTTATGTGCTGCTGGTTTTTGCCAGTGCGATGATGATCTCGGCACTGGTCTTTCTGGTAATGCTGGTCTTGTTGAACCGGCGCATGGCACAGATCGAACGTACCGGCATTCAAGTAACGTCGCTGCTGATCAGTCGCGAAGAAAACACTGTCTACCTTAACAACATGGATTTCAAGCTGACACCTGCCGCCATGGAAACCCTGTCGATTCTGGCGGAATCCCGGTTGGATGACGAGGTTTTGTCCGGCGCCCAGATCGAGGCCATGATTTCCGGTCGCGATGCCGCCGATTGTGACGAAGCCGCTGGCGCAACACGGATCAAACGGTTGCGCGACGCGCTTGGCAACCAGATGGTCAGCGAACTGCTGGTCAAGAATATTGCCAAGAAGGGGTATATGCTGTCGATCGAGAAAGACGTCATTCAAATGGTCTGACGTTTTGACGCGTCGCTCGCGCCCGGTAAATTCCCGTAGCGGCCTCTTGGAATGTCAGGTGGAAAGCCCCATTCTAAACAAACCCCAGGCAGAGGAGGTCGCTTATGAACGTCCACGCCGCGCCGCAGATGAATGGATATGGAATCTCGGTTGAGCCGCTGGATGGCAGGATTGCCATTTACCGGAACGACGTTCTTCTGGCTGAAAGCACAAACGCAAAGGTGATGTATGAAACGCGTTTGCCGCCAACGATTTACGTTCCCCGCGCAGATGTCTGTGTGGATCTGAGCGAAGAAACAGACCTGCAAACATTCTGCCCGTTCAAAGGCACCGCCACTTACCACGACATCAATCTGGCGTCTGAAAGCCTGGCCAATTCTGTCTGGGCCTATGAAGAAGCGCTGCCTGAAAGCGCGGCCATTCAAGGCTGTATCGGGTTTGTGTCCGGCGCCTACACCCGTATTGATCTGGGCGACAATCGCCTGCGCGAGCCGGACGACGGCAATATCAGCGGACCACTGATCGACTGGCTGATGCGCGGTGCTTCGGCCGCGACCACGCCCGAAAGCTTTACCAAGGCATTGGCCGCAAAGATGCTGGAGCACGGCATCGCCATCCAGCGGCTGAGCATTCTGGCCTGGTCCTTGCATCCCCTGATCGCGGGCAAACACTATATCTGGGAAAAGGGTCAGGACGAGATACTGACCCGCGCCCCGACCTACGAAATCTATGATCACCCGGCTTTCATCAACAGCCCGTTGCGCCATGTCTCGAACGGTTTGGGCGGTGTACGGCAAAGACTGAACGACGAAAACCCGCAAAACAGCTTCCCGATCATGGAGGAGTTACGGGCCAAAGGTGCCACCGACTATGTCGCGATGCCGTTGCCCTTCTCTGACGGGCGAACGAACGTTCTGACCCTGACATGTGACCATCCCAACGGGTTCACCACCGAGAATCTGGGCCTAGTGTTCGAATGCTCCTCGGTGATCGCCCGCTTTTACGAAGTGTTCATGCAACGCGAGAATGCGCAGGTTTTGCTGGAAACATATGTTGGAAAACGCTCTGGCGCAC
>NZ_JBXWSG010000091.1:0-14628 GCF_059613305.1 Ruegeria sp. BHSB056
CTTGTCCGAACCGCACGGGGTTTTCCGGAAGGAATAATCGAGGCCTGGGGCAATCTCTATACCGAGTTTGCCATGGCCGTGGCTGCGCGGAGGGATGGTCGTGATTTGCCAGTCGGATGGCTTGGTATGCCCCGTGTTGCCCAAGGGGCAGAAGGCGTAAGGTTCATTGATGCGTGTGTGCGGTCGAATGATGCCGGTAGTGCGTGGGTGAAAATCTCGTAAATTGATGATTTACAAAATATCAGATATTTTGTATTTGATGAGAAGATAGAGACTCAGTCGCGGGAGGCCATCCATGTCAGATGCCATGCAAGCCAACAGCGGAGAACCGCTCTATTCCCTTGCGCATCTGACCTTGATCAACTGCACCCCCGCCGAACTGGTCTACATCGCCGCGCGTGCTGGCTACGACGCTGTCAGTCCGCGCTTCATCACCATGAACGTCCCCGGCGAATTCACCCAATCACCGCTCGACAAAGCACAGGTGCAGGCCACCATGACCGCACTTGGAACCACGGGACTTCAGGTCCTTGATATCGAACTGGCTCGTATCACTGAGGATTGTGATCCACGTGATTTTGAGGCGGCGCTCGAACTCGGTGGCGAGCTAGGCGCGCGTCACATGATTATGTCAGCCTGGACCACGCGGCGGGACGACCGGAATTTTCTTTTGGATGTCTATGCCGAGACCTGCGATCTTGCCGCGCCTTATGGCCTGACCATTGACCTTGAGTTTCCGTCTTTCTCGCGCCTGAGGACGCTCGATGAGGTGCTTGACATTGTACGTGCCGCCGATCGGCCGAACGGCGGCATTCTTGTAGACACGCTTTACCTGCATCTCAGCCGCGTCGATTTGGGCGAGCTTCTGCATGTGCCGCCTGAGTGGCTGCATTTCCTGCACATCTCTGACTGCTTGCCCGGCATTGCTGACACACGCGAGGGCATGATCCAGCTGGCCCGTGATGCGCGTCTCTACCCAGGCGAAGGGTGGATCGACTTTGCCGGCATCATCGAACGCTGCCCACCGATGAATTACTCCATCGAACTGCCCAACCAGAGCCGCGTGGCGGAACTTGGTTACGAAGAACACGCCCGCCGGTGCTTAACCCACGCCAAAGCGACCTTTGGTGCCGCCCGTTCCAAACGCCGCGTGGCTGAGCCGCTTGCGGCCTGATCCCGAAACATAGAAACACTGAGAGGAAGCCGTAGTGGCAAGAGAGTTGACAGAAGACGAAAAGATTCTGGCCCATGGCATGTTGGAGCGTGCCCGTGCCGCCCAATCGCAGATTGAAGCGTGGAGCCAAGATCAGCTGGACCGACTGAGCCAGGCTATTGCTTGGTATGCGGGCAATGAGAAGACATTCACGCGACTGGCGGAGCAGGGTGTCGATGAAAGTGGCATCGGCGATCGCAACGGTCGCCCCGCGAAACGCTTTAAGATCCAGATGGTCTTGCGTGATGTCTTGCGCACGCCGTCAACCGGTATTGTCGAAGTGGATGAGGCCAAAGGCTTGGTCAAATATGCCAAGCCGGTGGGTGTCATAGCGTCACTAATCCCAATGACCAACCCTGCAATGACGCCGCCAGTAACTGGTGTATCATCGGCCAATGCGCGCAACGCAGTGATCTTTAGCCCACATCCACGCACAGCGCAGACAACGTGGGAGATGACTGAGGTGATGCGCGCCGCGTGCCGCGCTGCTGGAGCACCAGAGGACCTGTTCCAGGCGGTTCGCAAACCCTCGATCCCGCTCACCCAGTACCTGATGAGCATCTGTGACCTGACGCTGGCAACGGGGGGCAAGCCCATGGTGCACGCAGCATATTCTAGTGGCCGGCCGGCGTACGGTGTAGGTGCAGGCAACTCCTCCATCGTGATCGACGAAACGGCAGACATCGATATCGCGGCGCAAAACACACGCATCTCGAAGACATCCGACTTTGGCTCGGGCTGCTCGGCCGATGGCAACATTATCATCCAGAAAAGCATCTACGACCGGATGGTTGCCGCATTGGAGGCCGAGGGCGGCTATCTGTGTGGCGCTGAGGAGAAAGCGATGCTGGAAAAGGTGATGTGGGACGAAAAGGGCAACCGTACATTCCCAACGATTGCATGCCGTCCACAGCAAACGGCAGACGTAGCGGGTTTCTCGATTCCAGAGGATCGAAAGTTCTTGATGGTGGAAAATCAGGGGCAGATCGGGTCCGAGCACAAGTTCTCGAAGGAAAAGCTCACGACGCTCATGGCGCTTTATCATTTCGAGACCTTTGACGATGCACTCAATACTGTTTCCGCCATCTACAACACCAGCGGCAAAGGTCACTCTTGCGGCATCTATTCGCACAACGATGAGAATATCGACCGGCTGGCGCGTTTGGCGCCGGTTAGCCGAATGATGGTGCGCCAGCCGCAATCCAAAGCGAATGCTGGCGCTTGGACCAACGGCATGCCAATGACCTCGTCACTTGGTTGTGGCGTCTGGGGTGGCAACATCACCAACGAGAACGTCACCATGAAGCACATGATGAACTACACTTGGGTCAGCCGCCCGATCCCTGAAGATAGGCCTTCGGAAGAAGAGCTTTTCGGCGAGTTCTATGGACAGGAGGTCGCGTAATGGACGGAAGCAAACTGGACGGAAAAACTGTCGCAGAACACATCGTCGACTTCCTTCAACGGCGGGAGGTGAAACACGTTTTTGGTCTCTGCGGTCACACGAATATTGCGGTATTGGCGGCTTTGGCGGAAAGCCCAATCGATTTCATCACCGTGCGTCATGAACAGATCGCGAGTCATGCCGCCGATGCCTATGCCCGTGTGCAAGGGCGCGCGTCGGTGGTGCTGTCACACTTGTCTCCCGGTTTAACAAACTGCGCTACCGGCGTTGCCAACGCTGCCCTCGATTGCATCCCGATGGTGGTGATCGCAGGTGATATCCCGACACACTACTACGGTAAGCATCCGCATCAGGAGGTTAACCTGCACGCTGACGCTGCGCAGTGGGAAATCTACCGGCCCTTTGTGAAGCGCGCCTGGCGTGTTGATCGCGCCGACTTAATGGCGGAAATTCTGGAAAAGGCTTTCCACCTCGCGGAAAGTGGCCAGCCAGGCCCCGTGTTGGTGAATGTTCCGATGGATATCTTCAGTGAGGTGATCCCGTCCGGCAGTTTCGACCGGGTCGCGCAAAACACGCGCGCGCTCAAGAAGCCGTCGATCGAAGACGAGACTGCGCGTGAAATCGTTACGGCACTGGCCGAAGCCGAGAACCCCGTCGCCTACGTCGGCGGTGGCATTCTGCTAGCACGAGCCTCGGAGGAGTTGGGCGCGTTTGTCGAGCACATGGGCCTTCCTGTTGCCCATAGTCTGATGGGCAAGGGCGCGTTGCCGGACAACCACCCTCTCGTCATGGGGATGACGGGTTTCTGGGGCACCTCGCTCGTGAATCAGACTTGCCTGAACGCAGATTACGTCTTTGCAATTGGTACTCGTTTCAAAGAGGCTGATTGTTCGAGCTGGTACCCTGGCTATACGTTCAACATCGGCGCAGACGGCAACGACACAAAAGTCATTCACATTGACATCGAGCCGCAAGAGATCGGGCGCAACTACCCGACCGAGATCGGTGTGGTGGCGGACGCGAAGGCAGCGCTGCGTGTCCTGACCCGCGTCGCCAAAGAGATGTACCCTGAAGGATTTGCTCGGGAGACGAAGAAGGCAGAGATTGCCGCGTTCCGCGAGAGCTTCAAAGCGTCGAATGCCGAAATGCAGACATCAAACGCATTCCCAATGATGCCTGAACGCATTCTCTCGGATACCCGCATGGCGCTGCCCGAAGACGCGATCATCACTACCGACGTTGGCTGGAACAAGAACGGCGTCGGTCAGCAGTTCGACATTCTGACGCCGGGTTCCATCCTCACGCCAGGAGGCTTTGCCACGATGGGCTTCGGCCCTCCGGGTGCGATCGGAGCCAAATTAGCCGCGCCGGATAGGGTTGTCCTTAGCCTTGTCGGTGATGGCGGTTTTGGACAGAATCCGTCGATGTTGGCCACGGCAGTTGAACTGAACCTCGGCATCATCTGGCTGGTGATGAACAACAACGCGTTCGGCACTATCGCGGGCCTTCAGAAAGCGCACTATGGCTTAACCTACGGCACGACCTTCCCCGGCTCGCCTGATGCGCCGACCAACGGTCCGGGCTATGCGGAAATTGCGCAGGCCTATGGGGCAGAGGGGGTGCGGGTAACTTCTGCCGAGGACTTGCTGCCTGCGCTGGAGGCCGCCATTGCCTCTGGCCGCCCCACGGTTCTCGACGTGCCGATGATCAACAACCCGACGCCGACGACCGGGCATTGGAACATTCTGGACATCTATTCACCGGATAAGGACGTTTCTCACGTGTCAACGTGACGGCGTGAAAAAGGAGCGCCTGACGGTAGAGCGTATGACAAAGGAGGGCAGCTTGAAGAAATTCGGTATCTCTGCGGCCCTCCTGGCGCGTTTTCGTGCCGCCCCATGTGCTCGATTAAGCCACTTTCCGTTCGAATGCGACCGGGCTTTTCCATCCCAGTGCTGAGTGCCTTCGGCGTAGTCGTCCAGCAGCCATCAGGTTCTTTGCAAAAGCACCATCGTCGAACGGAATCCCAATCAAAATCGTCATAGACAAGAGTGGTGCAAATGCAGCCGGTATTCGAGAAGTTAACAGGATTCTGATGCGGTTCGGGTGCTCTGCCAAAGTACAGACGATCAGGTCCAAATACCAAAACAACTTGATCGAGCAGGATCACAGATTCATCAAACGACGCGTGCGGCACATGTGCGGGTTCAAGTCGTTCAAATCCGCCTCGGCTACTCTGGAGGGCATCGAGGTCGCCAACACGATCCGCAAGCAGCAAAGCCTCAGCAATACGACGTCGGGCTTTCGGCTATTTGCCGAGATCTCAGGATAGGTGTGTCCACCAGGTCGCTGGTGCTGGCCGTTCCAAATGTTTGCGACACATCAGGTTCACGAGTGCCAGCGATCAAGCAGTTTGCGGCAGAAATCTGCGGCCCTCAAAAAACAGGCTGGTCACGGGGTTCACCTGAAAATAAAGTGATCAGACAGCTTACTCGGGAGAGATGCCCAATATGACTCCATTTGCGATCGCCGGCGTTCAGATGCACGTCGCAGCGCTTCATTCGAACGTCGAGGCGATGCGCCACCGTATTGAAATTCTGATGGCCCGGTTCCCGTGGACTCAAATGGTTCTGTTTTCCGAACTTGCGCCCTATGGGCCGTTGGACCGGTTTGCGCAGCCTTTTCCGAATGACGCAATATTGCAGTTTCAGGAGGATGCGCGCCGCTTTGGTATTTGGCTGATCCCCGGGTCGATGTTCGAAAAGACCGAAGATGGACGTATTCTGAACACGTCTGTCGTCATCAATCCCGATGGTGAAATTGTCGCCAAGTATTCAAAGATGTTTCCCTTCCGCCCGTATGAGGCCGGGATTTCGGCAGGGACTGATTTCTGTGTTTTTGATGTGCCGAATGTCGGGCGCTTTGGCCTTTCCATCTGCTATGACATTTGGTTTCCGGAAACGACACGGCAACTGACCAGCCAAGGTGTTGAGGTTCTTCTTCACCCGGTCCTGACCGGGACCACTGACCGCGAAGCGGAACTGGCCATTGCAAGGGCGACGGCGGCGCAGTTTCAGTGTTACGTTATTGACGTGAATGGTCTGGGGGCTGGTGGTGTCGGTCGTTCGCTGGTGGTCGATCCGTCGGCAACGGTGTTGCATCAGTCCGCCGGGCAGGAAGACATGTTCCCGATCGAAATCGATCTGGATCAGGTGCGGCGTCAACGAGAAACTGGTCTTAAGGGGCTTGGGCAGGTTCTCAAGAGCTTCCGTGATCGAGACGCAGACTTCACGGTTTATGATCGCACAAGTGGTGCCGACGCTTACCTGAACACACTCGGGCCGCTGGAAATTCCCCGGCAGGGCTCGGATCGCGGATTGCTGGCATCCGACCCCAGAACTTCGATTGAAGAAGCGGAAAGAGATTTGCTGACGCTGCCTAACCTTTCTGTCTTACACGGAAAGACAGGTTCGGATTAAACGGATCAGGAGGCGGCGCTGATCCGGACGCGACAGAAAGGAGGCAGGTATTGAACTTGCACTCGCAGAAGAAGAAGTTGCCGTCCCTAAGAGATTATTACAGCGCCACGCAACTTCGCGCTGATCGATGGAGCGCCTTACGAGAGGCTGCTGAAGGCCTCGCCCTGCATGGCAGGGAAAAGCGCCAGAGCCAGAAGCTGATGGCGACAGCAGAACATTTGTTTGATGTTCTGGAACCGATCGAACTTTATTGGGCGTTCCCTGGTATCCACGCCTTCGAGCATCTGCGGCGTCTTCTGCAAAATGGCAATGTCCAGGACCTGTCGATTTGCGTTCGTCGTATCGCACGCGCGCTGACCTCGGGCGCGTACAGGCGGCGGTCGATTCCACTGTCTTCCGATGAAATAGACAATGAGGACTACGAAGACGAAGCCTCGCTGACGCCGGAAGCCCGCGCGTTGGGACGGCCCTATTTCGAGGTGCTGATCGTAGACGATGTCACTGAACATCAGGAAAGGTTCCTGCGGCAAAACCTGCTGCGCATGCGTCGGCTGGAAGATTCGTTCATTTATGAACCGGTCATTGTTCCGTCTCTGGAGGACGCCCTGATCGGGGTTCTGTTCAACTACAACGTTCAGGCCGTCGTGATCCGGCCGGGCTTGTCGCTCAAATCGAAGATTGATCTTCCGATCCTGAACCAATACCTGACGCGCGTCAGCGAAGACGAGGATGTTGACGGCCTCGACCCGCATGAATACGGACCGGAGGCCTGTCGGCTTATCGAGAAGATCCGACCCGAACTGGACGCGTATCTTGTCACAGACCGTTCAGCCGAAGATATTGCCGGGCTGGACCTGGGCCGCTGCCGACGGGTCTTTTACAATCAGGAAGACTTTCAGGAACTGCACCTCAATATCCTTCGCGGCGTCGATCGCAGATTCAGAACCCCGTTTTTCTCGGCCCTGAAAGAATATTCGAAGCAGCCAACCGGTGTTTTCCACGCCATGCCGATCAGCCGTGGCAAATCGATCAGCCGCTCGCACTGGATTCAGGACATGGGGGCATTCTACGGGTCGAACATCTTTCTGGCCGAAACATCCGCGACGTCGGGCGGACTGGACAGCCTGCTTGAACCGCGCGGCCCGATCAAGGAAGCGCAAGACATGGCCGCCCGCGCTTTTGGGGCGAAACACACCTTCTTTGCCACCAACGGTACGTCAACGTGCAACAAGATCGTTGTTCAGTCGGTCGTCCGACCCGGCGACATCGTTCTGGTCGACCGGGATTGCCACAAATCGCATCATTACGGCATGGTTCTGGCCGGAGCGAGCGTGGTGTATATGGACAGCTATCCGCTGCACGAACATTCGATGTACGGTGCCGTACCGCTGAAAGAGATCAAGCACACCCTGTTGAAGCTGAAAGATGCCGGAAAGCTGGATCGCGTGCGGATGGTGCTGTTGACCAACTGCACCTTCGACGGGGTTGTCTACAACGTTCAGCGCGTCATGGAAGAGTGTCTGGCCATCAAGAAGGACCTGATCTTTCTATGGGACGAAGCCTGGTTCGGTTTTGCACGGTTTGACCCGACCTACCGCCAGCGCACCGCCATGGGGGTGGCCAACGTATTGCGGCAAACGCTGCGCACGCCGGAATCGGCCAGGGCCTGGGCGGCCCAGCAGGAAAAGCTTGAGGGTGCGAGCCACGAAAAGTTGCTCGAGACCCGGCTGATTCCGCCACCCGATGCCCGCGTCCGCGTCTATGCCACGCAATCGACCCACAAGACCCTGACGTCATTGCGACAGGGGTCGATGATTCACGTCAACGATCAGGATTTCAAAGGCGAGGTGGAGCAAGCTTTCCACGAGGCCTACATGACCCACACCTCGACTTCACCGAACTACCAGATCATCGCTTCGCTGGACGTGGGGCGCCGACAGGTCGAACTGGAAGGGTTCGAATTTGTGCAAAAGCAGATCGAGACAGCCATGTCGATCCGGCGCGCCATCTCGGACCATCCGGTTTTGCAGAAGTATTTCAAGGTAGTGACCGCTGGTGAAATGATCCCGGAACAGTTTCGGGAGAGCGGTGTCGAAGCTTACTATGATCCCGATCACGGTTGGGTCGAAAAGTGGACGATGTGGAGCCAGGACGAATTTGTACTAGACCCGACACGCATAACGCTGGCCGTGGGTGGAACAGGCTGGGACGGCGACACGTTCAAGACCAAGATCCTGATGGACAAATACGGCATCCAGATCAACAAGACGTCGCGGAACACCGTGCTGTTCATGACCAATATCGGGACAACCCGATCCTCGGTCGCTTACCTGATCGAAGTGTTGGTCGAAATTGCCAATGACCTGGACGAGCTTCTGGACGATGCCTCGAAGATGGAACGCAGGTCATTTGAGAACCGGGTCCAGGCTTTGGTCGAAGACGTGCCGCCGTTGCCGGATTTCAGCCGGTTCCACGATGCTTTCAGGGATGGATCAGATACGCCCGAAGGCGATATCCGAACCGCGTTTTTTCTCGCTTATGACGAGGACAACTGTGACTATATTCCGACCGATGACAAGCTGATGGCGCGGCTTGAAGCAGGCGAGGAGCTTGTTTCGTCCAGCTTCATAATTCCCTATCCGCCAGGCTTTCCGATTCTGGTGCCCGGTCAGGTCATCAGTCCGGAAATCCTGTCATTCATGCGGGCGCTAGACGTCAGTGAAATTCACGGTTTCCGCGAAGACCTGGGTCTGCGCGTGTTTACACAAGAGGCCTTGGAGTCCGTCAAAAAATAAAATTCAGGGGAGAGGTTAAATGCCCAAGAAGGTACTCAAGAACATTTCGGAGATCCGCCGTTACTTTCACACGAATTCGGACCCGATATACTTTGTCTCGGCGACCAATTTCAACCTGCTCGGACTGGATGAATGGGTCAAGAACTTCAAGTACATCTGCTATATGGATTGCTTTGACGGACGCCATCCCAACGTTCTGGTTCCTTCCGAACTTCCCCATGACGAGTTTCAGTCGATCGAAGACATCAACAACTATCTGCTTCAGCACAAGGAAGTTGTCGATTACGTCAAGGCGCGCGGCGGCAAGCCGAAATTCGTTTTCCTGATGTTCGACGAAAAGACGGAAAAACTGGTCAAGGAACTGGGCGGCGAAGTTTGGTTCCCCAAGGCGAAGCTGCGCACCAAGATGGACAACAAGATCGAAACAGTTCGGGTTGGAAACAAGGCGGGTGTCCCGTCGGTTCCCAATACGCTGTCCAAGGTCGATAGCTACGATCAATTGAAAAAGGTTTGCAAGAAAGCGGGGCTTGGCGATGATCTTGTCCTGCAAAGCGCGTTTGGAGATTCGGGCCACACTACCTTTTTCATCAAGTCCGAGGCCGATTTCCGCAAACACGAACATGAGATCGTGGGCCAGGGCGAAATCAAAATCATGAAACGCATCGACTGCCGGGGTTCGGCGATTGAAGCCTGCGCCACGTCCGAAGGCACGATTGTCGGGCCCCTGATGACGGAACTTGTCGGGTTCAAGGAACTGACCCCCTATCGCGGAGGCTGGTGCGGAAACGAAATTTTCTCGACCGCGTTCCCACCGAAGACACGCGAGAAAGCGCGGGAACTGACTTTCAAATTTGGCGAACAACTTCGCAAGGAAGGATATCGCGGCTATTTCGAACTGGATTTCCTGATCGACAAAAAGACCGGCGACATCTGGTTGGGCGAGCTCAATCCCCGGATCACGGGGGCGTCCTCAATGACCAACCACGCGGCTTTCGCGCATGCTGATGCGCCGTTGTTCCTGTTTCACCTGTTGGAATTCTCGAAAAAACCGTTCAACCTAGACGTCGAAGAGCTGAACGCACGCTGGGCCGATCCCGACATGATCGATTCCTGGTCGCAAATGGTGATCAAGCACACCGAGGACACAGTCGATATCATCACCAATGCCCCAGAATCCGGGATCTACAAGATGTTGCCGGACGGGCAGGTGGTATTCGACCGGTTCGATTATCACCGGCGTGCAGTTGAAAGCGAAGACGAAGCGTTCTTTTTGAGGATATCGAATGTTGGCGACTACCGGTACGAAGGGGCCGATCTGGGCATTCTCGTTACACGGGGCAGGTCGATGACCAAGGGTTTTCAGCTTACGGCAAAGTCGAAGCATTGGATCAATGGCATCAAGAACGCATTCTCGGCACGTCCGCTGCCATCGGCTCAGGCATTTGAGGATCCGGCGTTTAAGATTATGTAGAGTGCATGAAGCTAACCTTTCGCGCCGTAGAAGAAATGAAACCCGGACAGAAACTGTCCGGGATTTTCTCCGAATATCGAAATGCCTATCTTAAATGGTGGGCAAGCGAAGGGTTGTCATCACGCCCGACATATTCCGAGTGCCGTCATGCCCTGAAAACATATATGCCGGAAATGCTCGAGCCCTATGACATGCTGTGTGCCGCCTTTGGCGCCGGCGATCTGGAGGCGCGGTTCCTGAGCTTCTTTTGCCCGCCGCGCTATCTGGCCGGGTGCAGCCAGGCGATTTGGCAGGGGCCAGAACCGTTGATGGTGCGGAACTACGACTACAACCCTTCGGCCTTTGATGGAATTTTCCTGAAGACCGATTGGAACGGGCGTCAGGTTATGGGCACTTCGGATGGCTTGTTTGGATTGCTGGATGGCATGAATGATGCTGGGTTAACCGTTTCCCTAACATTCGGTGGCCGCCGCGCAGTCGGCGAAGGCTTTGGGGTTCCCCTGATCCTGCGATACCTTTTGCAGACCTGTTCGACGCTGGAAGAGGCGAAGGAGGTTCTGCTACGGGTTCCGTGCCACATGAGCTACAACGTTACGGTCCTGAACCGGGACCGGCAGTTTTTTACGGCGTTTCTTGCACCGGACCGGCCGACGCTTTTTACCCATGCTGCTGTTTCCACCAACCATCAGGAGCGCGTGGAATGGAAAAGCCATGCACGTCTCACCGCCACGGTCGAGCGTGAGCGTTTCCTTCTGCATCGCTTGACTTTGCACCCAGAGACGAAAGAGATTTTTGTCGGATCTTTCCTGAAACCGCCGCTGTACTCGCTGGCTTTCGATCAGGGTTTCGGAACCCTTTACACGGCAGCCTACCACCCCCACGATCTGACAGCCGAACTGCTATGGCCGGGGCGGAGATGGAAAAAGAGCTTTGGTCAATTTCAAACGGACAGTCTGCAGGTCATTTACCCACGGGATCAGGCCTGAAACTTGGCGGATCGGACAGGGCGGGCTGTTCAAGTAAGGTACACGTTACTGTACCCTAATTAATCAGAATCTTGTCTGAAATTGTCATGCAAAATCAAAGGTGTTATGCACGTCATTGTCTGACGTCAGCGCAAATGGGACAGTTTAAGTCGATTTGATAAGGGAGGGTTTCTGGCTCATCGTAACCGCCAGGGAGCGGAGATGAGAAAGAAACCCGGAACCAAGCAAAGCGCCAAGATGCCGGTCCCTGATTGTCCGGGCGACGGTCTCGATCAGAATGCCTTCAGTCGCATAAGTGGCGAAGCCGGTTTTCAGGGATAGAACAGATCGAACCAACCCTGTCGAGGCCATAGCGGCGTTCACAATTTTGGCCCCGGCATAATGGTCCAGCAGCTCGACGACATGCGAAACCTCGCGAGTTGTCACCATGTTGCGTCGCGTCATTTTGTCGGAAAATGTCCGGTGACACAACTGAACGAAGGAAGGCACAATCGTGCTTATTGCGCGGTTGCCATAGACGATCAGTTTCGGACACTGCGAGGATGGCCGGATTAATTGCATCCCAATCACTCAAGGGTGGAACCATGCAATCCGTCTCTACCAACCGCGCACCGAAATTCTTGAAGGGGACTGGACTTTTCGAGCGATCCGACCTGCAGACTGAACCAAGAAGGGGTTTGAGATGAAGAAAAGAGCAATCACGGCGGCGGGAGTCGCAATCCTCTGGGCAAGCACTGCATGCGCACAAGGATATGTAGGTGATGTTGCCGTTGACGCGGAAAATGTGACACTGGGCGCGCAGCACTATTCGCCTTTTCTCGACCAGTCCTATCCAAACCGCGTCTTCTTCGGCGATACGCACCTGCACACGTCCTATTCGACCGATGCCGGTATGCTCGGCAACTCTCTCGGACCGGATGAGGCCTTTCGCTTTGCCCGAGGCGAGAAAGTCCGGGCATCGCTTGGGGATTACGCGCAGCTTGTTCGCCCCCTAGATTTTCTTGTCGTGGCAGACCATGCAGAGAACCTCGGCCTCGCACCAATGATCGAGGAGTCGAACCCGGGTCTGCTCGCCATCCCGTGGGGTCGCAAAATCCATGATCGCGTCAAGGGGGGGGACCCGTTCGGCGCCTACGTGATGTGGGGAACCGAGATGGGGGCTGGCAATGACCCGTTGGACGATGACGACCTGACCCGCACCATCTGGAACCGGATCGTGGACACTGCCGAACGCTTTAACCAACCCGGCATTTTCACTGCACTGCACGGGTTTGAGTGGACATCCAGCCCGGACATGAACAACCTGCATCGCATCGTGATGTTCCGCGACGATGCCGACAAGGTCGAAGACCTGGTCCCATTCTCGAACTACGACAGCGTCGATCCTGAAGATCTCTGGGACTGGATGGAGCTATACGAGGCGGATACCGGTGGCCGCGTCATGGCCTTTGCACACAACGGCAATCTATCGAACGGCTTGATGTTTGACGACTTGCGGATGAACGGCGCGCCGATCGACCTCGACTATGCCGAGCGCCGCATGCGCTGGGAACCGCTCTATGAAGTGACCCAAATCAAGGGCGATGGAGAGACGCACCCGATGCTGAGCCCGAATGACGAGTTCGCGGACTACTACAACTGGGACCGGGGCAATTTTGGCAATGAGCTCAAGACACCCGAGATGCTGCCACGTGAGTATGCACGGCAAGCCTTGGCGCGTGGCCTCAAATTCGAAGAGGAAACCTGAGCCAATCCGTTCAAGTTCGGCATGATCGGATCGACAGACAGCCACACATCGCTTGCCACCACGCGCGAGGACAACTACTTCGGAAAGGCAACCCTGGGCGAACCCGGATCAGGTCACGAGCGCTATGATGAGAATGTCGTGCAACCCGATTTTTTGGGTGAGGCGGTCACCGTAAAGCACTATGAAACGCTGGCCTCCGGCCTCACTGCTGCCTGGGCGCGGGAGAACACGCGCGAGGCGATCTGGGACGCCTTCAAACGCAAGGAAGTCTACGCCACGACCGGGCCGCGCATGACTGTACGTGTCTTCGCCGGCTGGGATTTCACCGCCGATGAAGTACATCGCCCGGATTTCGCCAAGACCGGCTATGCGCGCGGCGTGCCCATGGGTGCCGATCTGTTTGCCGGTCCTGAGGGCGCTGTGCCAACCTTCATGATCCGCGCCTTGCGTGACCCGGATGGTGCCAACCTCGACCGCATTCAGATCGTAAAAGGTTGGGTGAACGCGGAGGGTGAGCCGCAAACAAAGGTGTTTAATGTCGCCTGGTCAGGCGTGCGTACTCTGGACGCAGACGGCAAACTCGGACAGGTCGGCAGCACGGTTGACGGCGCCGACTACACGAACACCATCGGCGCAGCGGCACTGGGCAGTTATTGGGAAGATGCGGACTTTGATCCTATGCAGCGCGCATACTACTACGTTCGTGTTCTGGAGATTCCGACGCCGTCATGGCTCGCCTATGACGAAGCATTCTACGGCCCGCTCAATCTACCTGAAGACGCGGTAATGGTGCAACAGGACCGCGCCTATACTTCGCCCATTTGGTACACTCCCACGCGGTGACATGATGTGACATGGCGATAATAGCAGCGGGACAACTCCGCAGAATGATGTCATTGCGGTCGTTCGGGAAGACTGTCTCGATGACCTCAAAGACGAGTTTGTCGAGGAACTCGAAGAAACTCGCGACAACGATGGTGGCAAATTGCTCGCGGGGGCAATTGACGACGCGGCAAGAGAGACAATCGAGGAATACAAATAGTCAACGTGGTGGCTTCGCTTGAACCTTCCGACGTCCGCTGCAAGCGAGTAAGACTGAGTTGGGCTCGAAACTGTCATGTGGTGGCGCCGCATTGATCCACGCCAGAGTTGACGAGCCAACATTGAGGATGGTCCTCTCCGGACGCTGAGTGTGCGTTTCAATGCTGCATCGCAGCTTCCCGGAAGCAGACATTGACGAGTGGTAGCGATACCCTCGCCCCAGACCACTTTGGTGTCTGCGAGGATGACGGCGACAAAATCCTCGGTTTCGTCGTCAATCTGAACAGGCGCATTTGCCTGCGGAGGTGCTACCTGACCTCCGCCACTCAGAAACGGTGTGATATCAACGCCAAAAAGCAGGCCGATCACGAGGACGACTATTGACCCAGCCCCTTGATCCGGGCCGTTTGGATGTAGAATCTGTTCCTGTTTCTTTCTTGTGATTAGGTTGCGGTCAAGGCCTGCTGAGCGGAGCCCTTGCGTAGCTCAAG
>NZ_JBXWSG010000092.1:0-14583 GCF_059613305.1 Ruegeria sp. BHSB056
ACAGAAATGGTGGGAAATCTGACTCAGGATCCGCATTCCGTTCGAACGAGCGAACGTGAAAAGGTGCTCGAAGTAGCGATCGGCCGCGAGGTCCGAGCCTTTCGCAAACAGCAAAACATCACCGTCGCTGAACTGGCCCAACTGACAGGATTGTCGATCGGCATGTTGTCGAAGATCGAGAACGGCAACACGTCGCCCTCTCTGACGACGCTGCAATTACTCGCCGACGCACTTTCAGTTCCCCTGACCAGTTTCTTCCGACAGTTCGAGGAACGCCGGGAAGCCGTTCACACAAAAGCAGGCGAGGGTGTAGAGCTTGAGCGCGAAGGAACCCGCGCCAATCATCAATACAATCTGTTGGGTCATATCGGCGCCAACGGGTCAGGTGTGATTGTCGAGCCGTATTTGATCACGCTTACCGCGGAATCCGATGTCTTTCCGACGTTCCAGCACGGTGGGATTGAAACAATTTACATGTTGGAGGGCGAAGTTGATTATCGCCACGGAGATAAGAACTATCCATTAAAACCTGGCGATACCTTATTCTTTGACGCGGATGCCCCGCATGGACCAGAGAAACTGGTCAGCCTGCCGGCAAGATACATTTCAGTGATCAGCTATCCGCAGACAAATTGACCGGCTTGCGCATCAGGAAATCAGTGGGTTTGTCGTAACCTTCGTGCGATCCCGTGCTTACGATCGTGAAATCAAGGCGTGAAAACACGCGATGATTCTCGGTGAGTTCAACACGGGTTTCCAACTCAAGATCAGACAACTCAAGGGCCGTGGCCCGACGCGCGGCATGGTGTACCATCGCTGAGCAGAGGCCCTGCCCGCGCATCTGCTCGTGCACCGCCAGCTTTCCCAGATACAGTCTACCAGACTTTGGCATAAGGAATATGCAGCCAATAAGCGGACGGCCAATAGCCCAAATCTCACCCCCGGCATGACAATGTGCCTGCATACCCTTCACGGTCAGCCGATGCACAGAGGACGGCGGGTCGATCCGCCCGTCCATGTATCGGAATGAAGAACGCAGTAAGGCTAGAACGTCATACAAAGCAGAGTCGTTGCTGAGTACCTGCCAAATTGTCTTGTCCGGACCAGCCATGACCGCCGCGATATCCGTTTACTTTGACAAAGGCGGTTCCGTTTCCAGATCGGGCCATACACCGGGCGAGGTTGTCAGTCCGTCGTCAAATTGGCTGAGGTAATCCAGCATCATTGGACGGTTGTCGATAAACCCCTTGTAAGTGGCCAACTCAACCGGGAGATCGCGGATAACACGATGCAGGCGACGACCCCATTTCGGTACAGTCATGAGATCCTGAAAACTGCACAGATAACATCGGATCGGGAACACCAGAGCGTTTGACCGCGGCAACCGAAAGAAGGTTTGCAACTCGACCCGCAAGTGCTGCTTGTGAGCAATGTTCTCAGGCGTCAAAGTTGTCTTCTGGATACCCCATTTATGATAGTTTTCCGGGCTGGTATCCAGCAACGGGTTCACAGTCATCGTCCAGTTCAGACGCCGCGCCGGAGCCCCTTGTTGAATGTTCAACAGGAATTTCAGCGCGCGTTTGAAAATTCCCATCTCATGGGCTTTCGGAACTGGTGCATGCCATTCGAAAAAGTTCATACCGATGTCGAAATCCAGGCTCCAGTCGGCTTGGGTCGTTACCATCCCGGCGTCCATCCACAACATCTCGTCCCGCTGATCCAGCACCGCGAAATCGCCCTGCGCCTGGCGCGTGATGTATTCCATCGGACCGTATGGCAGAGTGGTTTCGTCCATGAAGGTGAAACTGTGATCAATGCCCAGCGGCTTGTTGATCCAACGCCACTGATTGCCGTTACGGTGCAATTCGAACAGGTCTGGATAATCCTCTGACTTGCTGACCATGATCAGCTCGAGCAGGTCCCAGCCCGCCAAGGTCATGTGCGGCAGTGACTGACAGCGCAGAGGGTCCTGGTCCAGAACGATGGCCCGGTCTTTCATCTCGGATACATAGTGTTCGTCTACATCGAACCGCATCTCATAGACCGAACCCTCGGGCCCTCCCCGGTGCTGCTCCATGTTGACCGAATACATATAGCTGTCTTCGTGAAACGGGAACGGAAAGCGTTTGATCGCCCATTCCGAATTGTGGAACGTATAGTCGTCGCGGAAGGACTCGTCGTTGAATTGAATGGTCATGTTGGGCCTCCTCTTAGCGGTCCAGCACAAGGGACTTGCCCTCGAAACGCGATACGCAAGGCATGATTTTCTTGCCCGCTGCCTTTTCTTCGTCGGTCAGCCAGTGGTCGCGGTGAACGAAATTGCCATCATGATCCAGCACAACGGTTTCGCATTGGCCACAAGCCCCGCCGCGGCACAGATACGGTGCATCCACGCCTTCACGTTCGATCGCCTCCAGCAGGCTTTCATTCTCGCCCACATGAATAACTTTGTCCGATGTGGCCAACCGCACTTCGAACGGTTTGCCGGGTCGCGGGGCCAGAAACTCTTCGTAATGGACGCAATCCTCGGGCCAGCCTTCGGCAGCCGCGGTGTTGCGCACCCAATCAATCATGCCCTTGGGACCGCAGACATATACATGTGTACCCAAGGGTTGCCCGCTCAGCAGGTTTTTCAGATCAATCTGCTGGTTTTGGTCGTCGTAATACAGATGGGTTTCATTCGGATGCCTGTCTGTCAGTTGCTCGGCATAAGACGCCAATGCCGTGTTTCGACAAGCGTAATGCAGTTCCCAGTGCCCGTGCAGCAGTTCGAGTTGCTTGATCTGCGCCAGAAAGGGCGTGATGCCAATGCCACCGGCCAGAAACAGGTGCTTGCGGGCGCGCAAGTCAAGCGAGAACAGGTTGACCGGATAACTGATGGTCATTTCATCACCCAGCTTTACCTTGCGGTGCATGAACAACGAACCACCCCTGCCCTGATCATCGCGCCGGACCGAGATGGTATAAGACGACTGATCAAACGGGTCGGACATCAGGGAATACGGGTTAAGCCGCGTGGTACCACCGTCCTGCATTTCGACAACAGTATGCGCTCCGCCCGAAAAGGTCGGCAACTGACCACCATCAACGCGTTCGAACCGGAATCGCGTCACCAATTCGTTCAGCGGGGTGATTTCGGTAACTTTGACCTGAATTTTCTCTGCGCCACTCATTCGTAGATCCCCTTCGGCTCGGGCACGTTACCATGGTCCTCGGCATCAACGCGGACACCCTGATAGGCGGCAAGTCGGCGGGAATAGTGATCGCGCACGAACAGGTTTAAACCACAGTGCGAACAAACAAAGGGATCGACCTCGACATCTTCGGTGACACCCTTGCAATGCACACATTGCATCCGGCGCGCAGTCGAGCCGCGATGTTCGGTCTGGATCGCGGTATGTGGCAAGCCAACGGCCACCACTTCATTCATAGCCTGACCCATCATGCCCTCTGTGCCGGTCAGATAGACCTGCAACCCCATATGCGCGTCCTCTAACACGCGGCGAATACGATGCAGCGCGGCTGCATAAGATGGACCTTCATAGAATTGCGCAGGATTAAGCGCCTGCAGCTTTTCCGAGAAATCCGTGCCTTTTGGGATATAGATCAAATGGGTTTTAGCCATCAGATCGGGTGTCGCTATGTCAAGGATGGCTTCGGCCCCTTCGGCCTCGGCGATCATGAGGTGATGTTCGCCCGGGCGAACCTCTAGCGTGCCCCAGACCGGGCGGCTTGCGATTGACTTGGGAAATTCGAACTTTGACATTGTGCCCTCAAACAGGAAAAGGGCGCCACGATATGTCCGTTGCGCCCTCTGGTATTCAGCCCTTTGCGGTTCTGATCGATTTGTCCTGATCGTAGAACGGCATCTCTTCCGCAGTCGCCGCTATTTCTGTCCCGTCGCCGTTGCGCACTGTCAGTTTGGTTCCGGGCGAGGCACAGGCGACCGGCATCCGCGCGATACCTACATTGTGCCCATTGATTTCGGAATACATGCCGAAGGTGACAACACCAACCTTTTGGCCGTTCTGCAGCAGGTCAGCCCCCTCATCCGCCGGGGTGGTGCCTTCCAGTTTGACACCATAGATCTTGAACCGTTCCTTGCCCTGCGATGCATAGTGGTTCTCGGCGCCGATAAATCCGGTCTTGCCCGGTGAAACTGTGAATTCCAGACCCAGTTCCCACAGGGTATCGCCGCAGGTTTCGTCATCGAATGGATAGGTTTCCGAGTTGTCCCCGGGATAAAACAGCAGGTAGCTTTCGGTGCGCAGCAAATCGAGCGTCGAGAACTGGACCGGTACGATGCCCATGTCCTTGCCGTCAGCCAGAATGCTGTCCCACAGGTGCACAGCGTGTTTGGCCTGACAAAAAATCTCGTACCCGCGCTCACCGGTATACCCGGTCCGCGAAACCATCACCGGGCAGCCATAAAGCTTGGTCTGCATGATACCGAAATACGCAAGGTCACGAATGCCGGGGATATGCTTGGCCAGGAAATCAACAGCGACCGGCCCTTGCAGCGACATATCGTGCATGTCGTCGTCAAAAATGACCGAGCAGTTCTTGCCTGCCGCCACGGATGTCAGCTGCTCCATACCTGTTCCGGTGCCATGCACCACCAACCACGTGTTCACCGACAGACGATAGATGATGCAGTCATCAACAAACTTGCCTTCAGCATTCAGGATCGAGGCATAGGTCGATCGGCCCGGCATGATCTTTTCCACGTTACGAGTGGTAACACGGTCAATCACGTAAGCGGCATCCTCGCCAACCACATGAACCTTTTTCAGACCGGACACATCCATAAGACCAGCTTTGGTGCGGATGGCTTCGTAGTCCGCTTTGGCACGTTCAGGGCTGTGGTCATAGAACCAAGCGGTCCCCATTCCGTTCCAGTCCTCAAGCTCGCCGCCGATCTCGGCATGGCGCTGCGCAAGGGCCGACGTCCTCCAAAGAATGGCCATGGTTCAGGTCTCCCGTTGATCGTTTTTGTTGGCCACATTGAGGCCGATGTTGGATTGAAAATCAACACCTGAGTGCAGAATTTTTTCCTGTTGGGAATATTTGCCTGCAATTTTTGCACCCTGGAAACATCCCTGAGAGCGAAATTTGTTAATTATTTATCATATGCTTAGGTCCGTTTTTGATGCATCAAAGCGCAAGTCACGGACAGGCCTAAAAGGTGTTTGCCCCACATATCTATTGACAGGTCGCAAATGAAAATGTCCTCTGAGTAGATAAATATTCCCAGCAGGAAATTCTGCGCGGGCGGACCTCCTGCTGCAACAACAGGGAGACTACGAAGTGGATGGTAATCTAAACGCACTCACAACGGTCTTTACCGAGTTTTATTACTGGGTAACGGTCGTCTTCATGTTCCTCATCCATGTGGGCTTTTGCATGTACGAGGTCGGCGCCAGCCGAGCGCGTAACCACATGCACACATTGATGAAAAACATCATGATCATCCCGCTGGTGACGGTCACGTTCTTCTTCTTCGGATGGTGGATCTATTGGGCCTTTCCGAACTTTCCGTTCTGGGGCGGTCTGGATGCAGAAGCGGGTGCCGCGAATCTGCCTTGGGCCGACACAATGGCCACCAACCTTGGCGACAGAATCACAGGGGTCTTCTGGGCCGCATTCCTGCTGTTTTCGTGGACCGCGGCCTCGATCGTTTCCGGCTCGGTGATCGAGCGGATCAGATCTTCGGCCCTTTGGGTACATGCGGTGCTGATCGGGTCGGTCTTTTGGATCATCGATGCCGCATGGGGTTGGCACTATGCCGGCTGGATGGTGCGTGTTCTGGGGTATCATGATGCCTATGCATCCGGCGTTATTCACGCGATCGCCGGGGGGTATGCGCTTGGTGTGATCATGGTTCTGGGTCCACGCCTTGGCAAGTTTGCTAAGGACGGAACTCCTCGGGATATTCCACCTCACAATCCGTGGATGCTGACGATCGGGATTTTCCTGATCTACACCGGTTTCTGGGGTTTCTACGCTGCCTGTAACGTTCCGGTGATCTCTCCCGAGGCGATTGACGGGCAGATCACTGGCGTGACCTGGACGGCAACAAACATCTATCTGGCTCCGACGACTCTCTCGGCGATTACCTTCAATTTCCTGATGTCTCTGTCTGGTGGGTTGATGGCGGCGTATGTGGTTTCAAAAGGCGATGCCTTCTGGACGTTCTCGGGCGGGCTGGCCGGTGTTATCACCGCATCCGCAGGGAATGACCTGTACCACCCGATCCAGGCGATGATCATCGGCGCGATCGGTGTCGTGATTGTCTACAAGCTGCACTACTGGGTCGAACGCCGGTTCAAGCTGGATGATGCTGTCGGGGCGGTTGCAGTGCACGGGTACTCAGGTGTCATTGGCCTCATCATTGCTGGGTTTGTCCTGTGGGGTGTCCCGTCTTCGCCTTACGAAGGATATGCGACGATCAATCCGGTCGGACAGGTCACCGGTGCAGTCATAATGTTCTTTGTGCTGGGTTTCATGCCCGGTTGGATCGTGGCCAAGTTGCAAGCGGCTGCCGGTGTTCTTCGCATACCGGAAGAGGTTGAGCTTCAGGGCCTCGATTACGCCGAACACCATGCCTACGAAGATGCCAAAGCAGCGATCATCGCGGCTGACAAAGAAGAGCTGGCCGCCCGTGGCGCAGCCGCGAAATAGAGGAGAACGTTATGTCTACAATCGGATATACAAGTTGGGCCGTTGATCTTGCCGAAGTCGGCCCGGTCTATCCCTTCCAGGGGTACGAAATTCTGATGGTCATCATCGGCGTCGTCTTCTGGATCGGCTGGCACCGTATCCAATTTGTCCGCGAGGGCGAGCATCTTGAAAAAGCCCGCCACGCAGGAGACGAAGACAGAGTAAAAGCACAGCTGGATCGTTATTGATCCGGTTTTGAGAACCGGCAATGGGCGCAAGATCAATGGATGCGTCCATTGCCTGACAGGAAAAAAACTTTCCTACCGTTATTGATATCCTGCAGAATAATTGGTACCGTCGAATCATAACGAAACACACAAGGAGATCTGCCAGCCATGTGCGGAATTGTTGGATTATTCCTCAAAGATCAGTCCCTTGCTCCTCAACTGGGCAATATGCTGACAGACATGCTGATCACGATGACAGATCGTGGCCCCGACAGTGCCGGTATTGCGATTTATGGCGCAGAATCGGCGGGTAAAACCAAGATTACGGTTCAGTCCCCCAACCCCGAAACCGATTTTGTCGACCTTGCGGACGAGTTGGGCAAAAGCCTGGGCACATCCGTTGGTCAAAGAAACAACGACACACATGCCGTTTTGGAAGTTCCTGCCGGTCAGTTCGAAGCTGCACGCGCCGTGCTGGCCGAAATCCGCCCGTCGGTCCGGGTGATGAGCCGTGGCGACACCCTTGAAATCTACAAGGAAGTCGGCCTACCGAAGGATGTTGCCGAGCGTTTTAACCTCAGCGGAATGAGCGGCACGCACGGCATCGGACACACCCGCATGGCGACGGAATCCGCGGTGACCACAATGGGAGCCCACCCGTTCAATACCGGGTCCGACCAATGTCTGGTCCATAACGGGTCGCTGTCCAACCACAACTCGTTGCGCCGCAAGCTGCGCCGCGCGGGTGTAACGATCCAGACAGAGAACGACACCGAAGTTGGCGCAGCCTACCTGACCTGGAAGATGATGAATGGTGCCACCTTGGGCGAGGCTCTGGAATCCAGCATTGATGATCTGGACGGTTTCTTCACTTTTGTCGTGGGAACCAAGGACGGCTTTGGCGTCGTGCGTGATCCGATCGCGTGCAAACCAGCCGTGATGGCTGAAACCGATCAGTATGTGGCTTTTGGCAGCGAGTATCGCGCCCTGGTGAACCTGCCCGGCATCGAAGATGCCCGAGTTTGGGAACCTGAACCGTCCACCGTTTATTTCTGGTCGCACAACGACAGCCCCACAACCCACGAAAAGGCCGCCTGATATGCAGACCTATGATCTAGAGGCAGACGGGCTGCGCGGGTTGAACTCTTGCTTGCAGGCGCAAAATTCTGAGACCAACCAGACCCGTTGGGAAATTGTAAATCCCAAGGGCAGCCACGCGATTGCCGTTGGGCTGGATGCGCCGATCGAGGTGACGGTCAAGGGATCGACCGGGTACTACTGTGCGGGGATGAACCAGCAGGCAACTATCAAGGTCGAAGGGTCCGTCGGGCCGGGTGTTGCAGAGAACATGATGTCCGGCCAGGTCATCGTTGATGGTGACGCCAGCCAATATGCCGGCGCGACCGGCCATGGCGGATTGCTGGTGATCAAGGGCAATGCAAGCTCGCGCTGCGGCATTTCGATGAAAGGCATCGACATCGTCGTGCACGGCAATATCGGCCACATGTCCGCCTTCATGGCGCAAGCCGGAAACCTGGTGGTCTGCGGAAACGCAGGCGATGCGCTGGGTGATTCACTCTACGAGGCGCGGCTGTTCGTGCGTGGCTCGGTCAAAAGTCTTGGTGCCGATTGTATCGAGAAGGAAATGCGTCCCGAACATCTGGAGATACTGAAAGACCTGCTGGACCGGGCGGGCTGTGATGCCAAACCGGAAGAGTTCAAACGCTACGGCTCGGCACGGCAGCTGTACAATTTCGACATCGACAACGCCGCCGCATACTGAGGAAGAAGGGTATGAAAGATATGGACGATCAGATCCCCCGCACCCTGCCGATCCAGTCGGCGACGTTCTCCAACCCCATCAATGCCGAGATCCGACGCGCAGCCGCGACAGGCATCTATGATATTCGAGGAGGTGGCGCCAAGCGCAGGGTCCCTCATTTCGACGATCTGCTGTTTTTGGGCGCATCCATCTCGCGCTATCCGCTGGAAGGATATCGCGAACGCTGCGATACCTCGGTAACGCTGGGCACGCGCTTTGCGAAAAAGCCGATCAAACTGGACATTCCGATCACCATCGCGGGTATGAGTTTCGGCGCGCTGTCTGGTCCCGCCAAAGAGGCTTTGGGCCGTGGCGCATCCGCTGCGGGCACGTCGACCACAACCGGTGATGGTGGCATGACCCCGGAAGAACGGGGTCATTCATCCAAGCTGGTCTACCAGTATCTGCCCTCGCGCTACGGCATGAACCCGAATGATTTGCGTAAGGCGGATGCGATTGAAGTCGTGGTCGGGCAAGGCGCTAAACCCGGCGGTGGCGGGATGCTTCTGGGTCAGAAGATCAGCGACCGTGTGGCCGAAATGCGGACCCTGCCCAAAGGCATCGACCAGCGTTCAGCCTGTCGCCATCCGGACTGGACCGGGCCTGATGATCTTGAGATCAAGATCCTCGAGCTGCGCGAGATTACCGGCTGGCAGGTGCCCATCTACGTCAAGGTTGGCGCGACCCGCCCCTATTATGACACCGCGCTGGCAGTGAAGGCAGGGGCCGATGTGGTGGTGATGGACGGCATGCAGGGCGGCACTGCCGCGACGCAAGACGTTTTCATCGAGCATGTGGGGCTGCCCACGCTGGCTTGTATCCGCCCCGCTGTGCAGGCGTTGCAGGATCTGGGAGTACATCGTGAAGTTCAGTTGGTCATTTCGGGTGGCATACGAACAGGTGCCGATGTGGCCAAAGCATTGGCGCTTGGGGCCGATGCCGTCGCCATTGGCACCGCCGCGCTGGTAGCCCTTGGCGACAACGATCCCAAATGGGAATCCGAGTATCAGAAACTGGGCACGACCACAGGGGCCTATGATGACTGGCACGAAGGGCGTGACCCCGCTGGCATCACCACACAGGACCCAGAGCTTGCCGCGCGCTTGAACCCCATCGAAGCGGGTCGCAGGCTGCGCAACTACCTGAAGGTCATGACGTTAGAGGCGCAGACCATTGCGCGCGCCTGCGGTCACAACCACCTGCACAACCTCGAGCCGGAGGACCTGTGTGCCCTGACCATGGAGGCCGCCGCGATGGCGCGGGTGCCCTTAGCGGGAACCAGTTGGTACCCGGGCAAGGAAGGGTTCTGAACAGATGCGGCGCGGCCTCCTGAATGGGGACCGCGTTCTTGCTTTGAAAACCGAAAATTCAACAGGGAAAGGAAAGCAATCGTGACGACAGATCTCGCAGCTTTCGCAAAAGAAAAAGGCGTTAAATACTTCATGATCTCGTTCACCGATCTGTTTGGTGGACAGCGGGCCAAACTGGTGCCAGCGCAAGCCATTGCCGAGATGCAGGAAGATGGCGCTGGTTTTGCCGGGTTTGCCACCTGGCTGGATATGACCCCCGCGCATCCTGACATGCTGGCGGTGCCGGACCCGTCATCGGTGATCCAGCTGCCATGGAAGCCAGAGGTGGCATGGGTCGCGGGCAACTGCGTGATGGAAGGCAAGGACGTCGCCCAGGCCCCGCGCAATGTTCTGCGACGCCTGATTGGCGAGGCTGCCGAGATGGGGATGCATGTCAAAACCGGTATCGAGGCTGAATTCTTCCTGCTGACCCCCGATGGCGAGCAGATCAGTGATCCATTCGATACGGCTGAGAAGCCCTGTTATGACCAACAGGCGGTGATGCGCCGCTATGATGTGGTGCGTGAGATCTGCGATTACATGCTTGATCTCGGCTGGGGGCCGTACCAGAACGACCACGAGGACGCCAACGGCCAGTTCGAGATGAATTGGGAATTTGACGATGTTCTGCGCACCGCCGACAAACATTCGTTCTTCAAGTTCATGACCAAATCCGTGGCCGAAAAGCATGGGTTCCGCGCCACCTTCATGCCCAAGCCTGTCGAAGGGCTGACCGGCAATGGCTGCCATGCTCATATCTCGGTCTGGGATGCACCCGGAGCGAACGCCAAAACCAACGTCTTTGCCGGTGAAGGCGACGGTCCGACCGGCGAGGTGGGACTTGGCGAACAGGGCAAGTATTTCCTGGGCGGTATCATGAAACATGCCAGCGCGCTGGCGGCAATCACCAACCCGACGGTGAACAGCTACAAGCGCATCAACGCACCGCGAACCATGTCGGGCGCAACCTGGGCCCCCAATACCGTGACCTGGACCGGCAACAACCGCACCCACATGGTGCGGGTGCCCGGTCCGGGCCGGTTCGAACTGCGTCTGGCCGATGGCGCAACCAACCCCTATCTGCTACAGGCGGTCATCATCGCCGCAGGTCTGTCCGGCATCCGCTCCAAGGCCGATCCAGGGCGTCGCTGGGACATTGACATGTATGCCGAAGGCCACACCGTCACCGACGCCCCCAAATTGCCGTTGAACATGCTCGACGGGTTGCGCGAATACGACAACGATACTGAGTTAAAAGCTATGATGGGTCAGGAATTCTCAAGCGCGTTTCTGAAGATGAAGCATCAGGAGTGGAACTCGTTCGTCAGCCATTTCTCTCGCTGGGAAAAGGACCACACGCTCGATATCTAAGAAACTTTGGGGCTGCAGACCACTGCCGCCCCAATACTGACGCTCGGATGGAGGCCCGTGCCTAATGAATGCTCTGATTCTCCAGCATTCGTCGGGCGAAAACGCCCGAGCGTTTCTGGAGCACATTTCATCATGCGGTGATACGGCCAAAGTCGTCCATCTGTATGATGGCCAACCAATCCCGCAACTCGACGATTTTGATTTGCTTCTGGTTCTGGGCGGCCCGATGGACGTCTGGGAAACCGAGGCGCACCCGTGGCTCGTGCCCGAAAAACAAGCGATCAGGACCTGGATTCAAGACATCAAGCGTCCTTACTTTGGGATATGTCTAGGCCACCAACTTCTGGTTGATGCGTTAGGAGGGAAATGTGCAGCTATGCAGAAGCCTGAGATCGGTGTGCTTTCCATCAATCTGACTGACAACACGCGCAGTGATCCGCTATTCGAGCCCCTACCCGATCAATTCCGGGTGCTACAATGGCATGGGGTTGAGGCCATTGACCTACCGCCCAACTCATCGGTTCTGGCGCGATTTGATGCTTGCGCTGTACAGGCTTTGCGGGTCTCAGATCGCGCTTGGGGCGTGCAGTTTCACCCCGAACTTGTTCAGGGCACGATCCAATCGTGGATGACCGATCCGGCTAATCATCAATGCGCTGTGGATTGGCTTGGATGCGCAGATGCGGTGCAGGAGATGATCTCCGAGAGCGACCATATTTCCGAGGAACAATTCAAGATCACGTCCAGCATCTACGCCAGACTGCGACAGATCTGATCAGCCATGAACCTCGAGGTTCTTTCCGCTGTCGGCTTCGACTCTCCAGTCTAGGACATCGTTGACCAGCATCAACGCGGCACGGCGCAGAGTTTTGCGCATTTTGTCCACCACCGGACCGTCCATTCCGCAATCCGCCAACGCCGCGTCAAACGTATCCAGCCAAAGCTCGGCATCAGCCTCGCGTATCGGCACATGCGCATGAATTTCTCGCAGGTCCATATGACCAAATCGCTCACGATAATAGGCCCGACCGCCCAGGAACCCGCTCAGAAATTCAAACTGTGCCTGTCTCGTATGAGACAACCCGTGTCCGCGAAAATGCAACCTGTGCAATGAATGTACGGCCGGATCGGTCTCCATTCGGTCGTAGAACCGTTCGACCAGAGCCCGAAGCCGATCTTCACCGCCGATTTGATCCAACGCAGATGACATACGTCTCTTTCCCGAGTTGTAGCCGTCAATAGTTATTGCATAACAGGAAAATAAGTTTATCACCAGTGACATGTTGGCGCGGTTGATATCGCAAGATGGGCACGTAAAGTGTGGGCATGACCAGATACATGAGGCGACCGGATGAGCGCCCTTGTACTGGGTCTGCTGGCCGCATTATGTTGGGGCTTTCACGATCTTGCCGTGCGATATGTCAGTCAGTCCGTGAGCGTCATCGCCGCGTTGATGGCCGTGCTGGTTGCCGGGGCCGTGCTTCAGTTCGGACTCGTGGCGATTTGGTCCGGGTTTGCCCCCATGCCCATCGAGGCAGTGTCCTATGCGGTTGCGTCGGGCGGATTTTACCTGCTGGCTGGCCTCAGCATGTATGCTGCGTTTCAGCGCGGTCCTGTACGTCTGGTCGCTCCGCTTGTCGCCAGCTATCCCGTTTTGTCAGTCACCCTTGCAATTTGGCGCGGCTCCGAAGTCAGCATATGGCATTGGCTGGCGATCATTGCCATTGGTGTCGGCGTGTCCATTGTCTCAGCACGATCCCAGGATGACGGTGCGAAATATCCTGCAGCCGGACCGACAATTGCCTTCTCCATTCTTGCTGCAACCGGGTTTGCTGCGACATTCGCTTTGGGACAATTTGCAGCCGAACTGGGCAATGAATTCACCGTTTCTCTGATCGCTCGACTAACCGCGATCCCTGCACTGGCTGTAATCGCCCTTGCATCCCGCAAATCGCTTTGGCCAGCCACGCGGGCCCTACCCCTCTTGTGCCTGATGGGCGCGCTCGATGCGGTGGCACTTCTGTGCGTGATGTCCGCCGGAGGATTGCCAAACGCCCAATACGCGTCCGTTGCCGCATCGATCTTCGGATTGTTGACGGTTGTATTGGCCTGGGCAATCCTGCGAGAGAGAATGTCAACATCACAATGGCTTGGATGCATCATTGCATTTTCTGGGATTGGTTATCTCGCGATCTGAGCATCTTTTAGCCCCATCGCAATTCCATGGGACTGATGCGCCATAGTCGCACTGTTCAGTAAGCAATCAATTTCGCCTGGTCGGACTGGTCCGGGGTGATGCCATGCGCCCGGGCGAATGAGGTCTTTGTACCCCTGCAACTCACCGCGCAATCTTAGAACATCGATATGCGTCGGCGCGTCAGGCAGTAACAAGACAGCATAGACATCTGCCGCTTCGTTCAATTTCTTGACCTGAGTTTGGCACTTATCCTGCGACATATCCTTGCCCCAGAATTGCTGATCCAACGCCATGCCGGTTTGTGCCGCGCGGGCTACCAACGCGCGGGCGCGCGCGGCATTCGACGCCGAATGACCAATGGACACGATCACCATACGCGCGGCACGGCCCGCAAAACGCCAGTAATGTTGCGCGTTGGTGCAGGCAGTTAGGCTGCCGCCGGTTTGAGAGGCGGCAGGGAGGCTCACGCGGTCAGGCCTTCTGGTTCGGGGAGTTTGTTTGCGCGGCAGCAGGCGGTGAGGGTGTTGGCCAGCAGGCAGGCGATGGTCATGGGGCCGACGCCGCCGGGGACCGGGGTGATGGCGCCGGCGCGTTCGGCGGCGCTGGCATAGTCGACGTCGCCGACCAGCTTGGTCTTGCCATCGCGTTCGATGCGGTTGATGCCCACGTCGATCACGGTGGCGCCTTCCTTGATCCAGTCGCCAGGCACCATTTCGGGGCGGCCAACAGCGGCCACGACGATATCGGCGCGGCGGACCACATCCGGCAGATCTTTGGTGCGCGAATGCGCGATGGTCACGGTGCAGCTGTCCCCCAGCAGCAGCTGCGCCATCGGCTTGCCCACGATGTTCGAACGACCGATGACAACCGCATCCATGCCCGACAGCGACCCGTGGTGATCGCGCAGCATCATCAGGCAGCCCAGCGGTGTGCAGGGCACCATCGACTTCTGACCAG
>NZ_JBXWSG010000093.1:0-14327 GCF_059613305.1 Ruegeria sp. BHSB056
AACCTCAACACAAGATGCCCCCAGTCTCTCCTGAGCGTCTCAACCGTCTTTCCAGTCCGTCAGGCCGTCTCTCCGACCCGTCAGCACCGCCTCAGCAGCGCCGGTGAAGGGCGTTCTAAGTATTACTCTCAAATCCCGCAAGCAGAAAATGACGTTATTGATCTTTTTTTTGAACTTTCTTTTATAATTACGCTATTTCAACGACTTAAACGCCGTCGAAATTGACCGCCGCCCTTCTGTCCGGGTGCAGTTGGGCATGATCTGACTGGCAAGCCCCATAAAACAAAATGGGCCACTACAAGATATAGAGACTCCGCGATTTCAAGATACAAGTCAGGGCGACTCGAAACTGGAAAACGAGTCGGAAATGCGGCCAGAATCCGGTCGAAATCCCCTCTCCCCTACCGGACGCCTAATACTGCGGGTCGCTCCCTACAGGGATGTGGACGGAACAGGCACGATGTCCGCTATTGAACACCCTGTCTTGCGTATCCCCTAAAGATGCGGTCAGGTTCCACCAATTCACTCTTCGATCCGAAAGCAGATCAGCAATGGCGCGCAATGTTCAGTTTCCTTTGGTCAGAACCGTCGGATTTGACGGCGCGCTGGTGACCTTTGCAGATAGGATGACCGACACCGCGAACCGGGCAGCGCTGGCATTTCGAGCCGAAGTCGATCGTCTGCACTGGGATGAGGTGACCGAGTCGTCAGCCTCCCTCGGCTCGGCCTTTGTTCGGTTCGACACGCAGCGCATCTCTCATCAGAAAATGCTGCAAAAGCTTCGGGATCTGGTTGAGCAGAAGGACTGGTACACTACACCGCTGCCCGCGGGCCGCAGGTTGTGGCGCGTTCCGACGGTTTACGGGACCGACCTTGCGCCCCAGCTTGACGATGCCGCCGTTGCTGCCGGCCTGTCGCCGGAAGAAGCAATACGTCGGCTTGGACAGTCCCGCGTGCGGGTTCTGACCATCGGCTTCGCTCCGGGGCAGCCATATCTTGGGCCTCTGGGACCCGAGTTCAACATTCACCGGCTGCAAAGCCTGACCCCCATGGTGCCGGAAGGCGCTTTGGTTCTGGCGATCTCGCAATTTGTTCTGTTTTCCGGGCCGACGCCAACCGGGTGGCGGCATATCGGGCAGACCGCCTTTCGGTGTTTCCGTCCCGAAAGGGTCGAGGCCTTTACCCTCAGACCCGGCGATGAACTGTTGTTCGAGCCCGTTTCCCGCGACGTTCTGGAACACATCAAGGCCAACAACGAGGACGGCACAGGCGGCGCAACCTGTGAGGAGATCGCGCCATGAGCCTGATCGTCCACCGGATTGGCCCGGCCTGCACCATTCAGGATCAGGGGCGCACAGGCTATCTGGATCAAGGGCTGTCCCGGTCCGGGGCCGCGGACATTCTGGCCCTGCACGAAGGGGCGGCGTTGCTGGATCAGAGCCCAAACCTTGCCGCGCTGGAAATGGCCGGGATGGGGGGCGAGTTCGAGGCGACGCATAACATGCGCATCGCCCTGACTGGCGCACGAATGCAGGCCAGCATTGATGGCAGCCCTGTGGCCTGGAACGCGTCGCACCAACTGAGCGCCGGGCAAAAGCTGAACATCGGGGCGACGCTGGCTGGAAACTATGGCTATCTGCATCTCGGCGGCGGCATTGATGCCGAGGTTTTTCTGGGGTCCCGCTCTACCCATCTGACAGCGCGGATTGGCCGGGCGTTACAGCAGGGTGACAGGCTGACCTGTGGACCGGATGCAGGCAACAGCGGGATGAAACTGGCTGCTGTCGAGCGGTTTTCGGGCGGGGTGCTGCATGTGGTTGCCAGTTTTCAGACACCTTTGTTTGACGGCGCGACGCTTGAACGGTTTGCCCAAACCAATTTCCGGCGCGGCGCACGCGCCAACCGGATGGGCATGCAGGTAGATAGCGACGGCGATGGCTTTGCCGCCTCGGGCCAGCTGAACATCTTGTCCGAGGTGATCACCCCCGGCGATATCCAGATGACCGGCACTGGCGACCCGTTCATCCTGTTGCCGGAATGTCAGACCACGGGCGGGTACCCTCGTATCGCGACCGTTCTGCCATGCGATATGTCCCGCGCGGCACAGACACCCGCAGGCGGCGACATCCGGTTCGAATTTGTCAGCATGGAACAAGCAGAAGAAATGCACAAAGCGTTCCTGTCAGACCTTGCGCGCCTGCCCTCAAAAGTCGAGGCACTGGTGCGTGATCCCCATGACATACCGGACCTGTTGTCCTACCAATTGATCGGCGGAGTGATCTCTGCCACCGACTAAGGAGATGTGCCAATGCCAAGCGTCGATCTGAATGCCGATTTGGGGGAAAGTTTTGGCCCCTGGAAAATGGGCGATGACGAAAGCCTGCTGAAAATCATCACCTCGGCCAACATCGCTTGTGGGTTTCATGCCGGTGATCCGGATGTGATGGCATCAACGATGAAACTGGCGGCCGAAAACGATGTAGGCATCGGCGCGCATCCCGGCTTTCCCGATCTGCAGGGGTTTGGTCGGCGGAACATGAAGTTGCCCCATGACAACCTGCGCAATCTGGTCCGGTATCAACTGGGGGCCGCAATCGGCATGGCCACCGCAGTTGGCACCAAAGTGCGGCACCTGAAACTGCACGGGGCGCTGGCCAATATGTGTTCGGCCGATATCGAAATGGCGCACGCCTGTTATCAGGGTGCATTGGATGTTGATCCCGATATCATCGTCATGGTGCTGGCCGTGACAAAACAGGAAGAGGCCGTGCGTGAGCTCGGGTGCAACTGGGTGGGCGAGATTTTTGCCGACCGAGCCTATAACGACGACGGAACATTGGTCGACCGCAGCCTGCCCGGCGCCGTTATCCACGATGCCGAGGTCGCAGGCCCGCGCATCCTGAACATGGTCCGCGAAGGTGCGATCATCACCGAAAGCGGCAAGCGGCTGGAAACGTCCATCGACACAATCTGCCTGCACGGCGACGGCCCGACCGCGGTTCAAATCGCCCGCTCAGTTCGCGAAAGCCTGATCGGGGGCGGTGTCGATGTGACGAAATTCACCCGCTGACCATCATGCGTTAACGTCGGCAACCCAATTTCACGACTGTTGCCCGTACAGGTCTCAGCGCCTAGCATGACGGGCAAGCACATGTTCTGAAACCTACAATTTCAAACGATCGCTCGCCCCGGTTGGGGTGTCGCGCAAGGAGGTAGTCGAATGTCCTTTGATCTGATGTCCTATCAACCCCGGGGCGACAAGAAGAACTCGGACTTCTTCGCGGAATACCTTCCGAAAATCTACGAGCGCCGGACAAGCTCGGGCATCACCGATCAGGTCGGGCCAATGCGCGCGATCTGTATGCAGGTCGAAACCGACGCGCTGTTCGATACGCTGGTCGAACTTTACGTGATGACACCCTATCGCCACACCGCCAGCTATCTGGGGCAGACCCACAAATTTTCGGTCCTGCATTCGCATCCCGACTATCCCGCGCTGATCGTGATGGCCCCACTCAGCCCGGGTTTCGAAGACTTCATTCCCCGCATCAATCGCATGTACCCGCTGGCCCGCAACACGCCGCAAACGCGGTATGTTGGCGAGGTTTTCGCAGCCAGTGATCTGAAGGCGCTGACCGGGACGCTTGAGGATCAGAATATCCGCTTCGAATATGCCGGAGATACCGAAAACCCGTTCTACACATTGGACGGCTTCCGCTTTACGACCCCGTCCGATTTCACCTGTAACCGGGTCGGGTATTCGACACTTGATTTCAACGACACAGACAGCCTGGGCCTTGGTGATCGCGTGTTATTGAGCGAAGCGGAACAAGCCCGGCTGGATCAGGCAGCCGCGTTCGGATCGGACAGCAAAATCGCTCCTTTGATGCTGGGCATCGATCATCTGGCGACGCGCGTGCTGGCGGGTGAGCGCGAGGATGCGATCCTCGAATTCCTGACCATGGTGCCCTATTATTTCTGGGGGGCCTACAACATCTTCGACATGAACTCGTCCACCAATGTGAACCGCAACGCCAATGTGGACGATGACAAGAAATCTCCGGCCAAAGTTTTCACCGCCAACAACACGCCGTCCTTCGTCAACTCATTCGCCAAGCTGCCGATGCCGACCGAGGATTTTGTGCGCAATTTTGGCCGCCGCCTGCATCACATGGCCGTCGAGATCAAGGATGGCGACCATGGCGCCGGGGAAAAGAATGTCGACTTTGTCGTGAACACGCTGAAGGACAAGGGTGTGCCGTTCCTGGCCCATGTGGTGGGCGAATGCAAAGACGACCCGAACCTGAAACAGATCTTCTCGAAACACTCGCAGAATACGCTTCTGATCACCGAATATATCGAGCGGTGTCACAAGTATGACGGGTTCTTCACCAAGGACAATGTCGCCGCCCTGACCGCCGCCGCGGGACAGGACGAGCAATATCAGCACGGTCACGTCTTCGATTAAAAAAGGGCCGCGGATGACCGCAGCCCAGACCCAACAGGAGAGATTATGCCGGACCTTATGATGGCCCGATCATGAAACAGGTGACATTGCGGGCTTGCAGACGGCGACACGCCAGATCGGCCTGTTCCCGCGTCATGCCCTGGAATGTCGCATCAAAGCCGCGCGAGCTCTGACTGACCTTGCGCAGACTGCCATCCAGCGTGGTCATTTCCGACAGCGCCGTTTTCAGCAGAATCTTCTCGGCCTCGTATCGTGTGGTGTAGCGGCCCACATTGACCCCCCACAGATGCCCACCGGACGAGGACAGACGGGTAATCACTTCCTGCTCGGGCTCTGGTGGGCTGGCGGGTTCGGTCGAGGCCAGCACCAGATTGTCCGGGCGCAGCGCCGGGCGTGTGTCGGATGTTTCAACCGGCGGGGCGGTTGGGGCAACATCCGCTTCGGCAATCGCCGCAGCAATACCGCTGCTGATACGGTCGCTGTTCTGGTCCGCCACGACCGCGACCGCACTTGCAACCTGTGTTGTGGCACTCGGGCGCCCAAGCGGGCGCAGGCTGGATTTCGGTGCTCCGCTCAGCGCTGCAACTTGGGTATCGCCCCCCAACCCGACATTGCCCGCATAGACCGGGCGCTCAGGTTTGCGGATAGGTGCACGAGACGGGGCACGGCGAAACCCCAAATCCAGCAATTCCGCAACCTTGGCATTCCGCGACGCCCCGGATTTACCACCAAAGACAGTTGCAATGATACGCTCATCCTTGCGTTTGGCCGACGCCACCAGGTTGAACCCCGCCGCACGTGTGTATCCGGTCTTTATTCCGTCCGCACCCTTATAGGCCGCCAGCAGGCGGCGGTTGGTGTTGGGAACAGTCTTGATACCGGCATCCGTCGATTGGCGCGAGAACAGGTTATAATACTGCGGGTAATCATACAGCAGATGCCGTCCCAGCGTGGTCATGTCACGCGCGCTGGACAGGTGCCCTGCCTCAGTCAGACCATGCGCATTCTTGAAGGTCGTGCGGCTCATGCCCATCGCTTTGGCGGTTCGGGTCATACGGCGGGCAAAGGCCGCTTCCGAGCCACTGATGGCAATGCCGATCGCCGTGGCCGCGTCGTTGGCCGATTTTACCGCAGCGGCGCGGATCAGATAGCGGAACGCAATCGTCTGGCCCGCGCGCAGGCCCAGCTTCGACGGGGGCTCGGCCGCCGCCTTCTGGGTAATCCGAACGGGTGTGTCCAGTGTGATCTCGCCGTTTCGCACCGCCTCAAACGCGATGTAGAGCGTCATCATCTTGGTCAGCGAGGCCGGGTGCAGCCGCGCATCCGCATTTCGTGAATGCAGCACCTCGCCAGTTCGGGCGTCGATCACCATAGCTGCGTAAGGCGCTGCCATGGACCTGAGCGGCGCAAACGCCAGCACACATAGCAACGCTATAAGGAAAAAGCCCATTCGGGCCGGAACTGTCCGCCGAATCTGCACGATCTTTGCCTCTGTCTGCCTCGCGCTGCCGGGTTTTCCCGGTCAGCAAAAATTATTTTATTGTCCCCAAGGCTATCACAGCGACCCAATGAAATAAACCGAAAGCTGAGGTTTTCGCAGTTTCGATTTGCTTCTGGGCTGAGGCTATATCTTGCTAAATTCCCCCTCAGAACCACCAAATGCGCGATAAAGACGAAACTGCGCCCGGTTGCGGCAGGGTTTATGTGAAACTGAGGCGAAAAGGCAACATCACTTCAGGTTGCCCAGCAGATCGGTCAGATCGCCCAAATCTCTCAACTCGCGGAATCGGGGGCTGTCGACAGGGGCTTCGGCATGTTCCACCTCCCAGACCAGACCGTGGGGCACGTAGACACCCCAGCACCCGGCCTGAATCGGGGCAACGACATCTGACCGCATGGAATTGCCGACCATCATTGCGGCAGTCGGGCCATCACCATGACGGTCGAATACAAACCGATAGGTTTCGGGGGTCTTTTCGGAAACGATTTCCACACCATCGAACAGATCACCCAGCCCGGACTGGGCCAGTTTGCGCTCCTGATCGATCAGATCACCCTTGGTGATCAGAATGACCCGATACGCATCGGCAACGCCCTCGACGGCCTCGCGGGCATGGGGCAACAACTCGATGGGATGGGCCAGCATCTCTTGCCCCGCTTCGATCAGCTGCCGGATGACCCAGGCCGGAACGCGGCTTTCGGTAACTTCGATCGCCGTCTCGATCATCGACAGGACAAATCCCTTGATGCCATACCCATAGTGCTGAATGTTGCGCTTTTCAGCCGCAAGAAGTCGCTCCATCAGGTGATCACGATTGGCATGATCGGCCAAGAGTTCAGCAAAACGAGCCTGCGTCAGCTGAAAAAACCGTTCGTTATGCCAAAGGGTGTCGTCTGCATCGAACCCGATTGTCGTCAGCTTGGTCGTCATCCTGTTTACGTCCGCTTGCTCTTTTCACCAGCCATGCACACGTTATATAAGCGCCAAGATAAACCCCAAGCCTGAATCGGACAGTTGCACACGATGCTTGAATTGACCTGGATGATGTCTGACAAGCCGGACGACGACAGTGACGCGTCCGTCCTGGTACAGACACGCCCAAAAACCAAGCGTCCGCCTTTGTACAAGGTCCTGTTGCTGAACGACGACTATACACCGATGGAATTTGTGGTGCATGTGCTTGAACGTTTCTTCGGCATGACCCATGCGCAGGCGTTCGAGATCATGCTGACCGTTCACAAGAAAGGCGTGGCCGTTGTCGGGGTTTTCAGCCACGAGATCGCCGAGACCAAAGTTGGACAGGTGATGGACTTTGCCCGCCGGCACCAGCACCCTTTGCAATGCACAATGGAACGCGAAGAGTAAGGCCTTTGGCCTGACGCGCGCCCCTCTCTCAGCCGGAATTGCCCATGTCCCCTCGTCTGGAACTTGCCTTGCAAAACGGCCTTACGCTGTCCCCCCCTCTTAGTGTGATCTGCCCCACGCCCGACCATTATCTGTCTGCTCTGGGGGACGGTGCGCAGATTGTGCAGCCCTTCAAACCCTTTCACGACCATTTCGCCGCGCAGGGTTTTGAAACGGTGTCCGACGCAGATGGCCCCTGTCAGGACGCCATTGTCTTTCTGCCCCGCGCCAAGGCACTGGCCCGGTCGCTCATTCATCAGGCCTGTGCGCGGGCGAGCGGCCTGATTGTCATCGACGGTGCCAAGACCGATGGTGTGGACAGCATATTGAAGGATGTGCGCAAGCGGGTTCCGGTCGAGGGACAGCTTTCCAAAGCACATGGCAAGATTTTCTGGTTTCAGGCCGATGATCAGGCTTTTGCAGACTGGGCCACGCCGAAACATCAGATGGTTGACGGATACCACACAGCACCGGGTGTGTTTTCAGCCGACGGCATTGATCCTGCCTCGGCCCTGCTGCTGAAGACTCTGCCTGACCGGCTTGGTCCCTGCGTGGCCGATCTGGGTGCGGGATGGGGGTATCTGTCTGCGGAAATCCTGAAACGCGGCGGGATAACCTCGCTGCATGTGGTCGAAGCAGACCATGCAGCCCTGACCTGCGCGCGGCTTAACGTCACCCAATCCCAGGCGCATTTCCACTGGAGCGATGCCGTATCCTGGGCCGCTCCGGAACCTATCGATACCGTTGTGATGAACCCGCCATTTCACACGTCACGCAGCGCGGATCCCGCCTTGGGGCAAGGGTTCATAGCCTCTGCTGCCCGCAATCTGACACGCAACGGAACCCTTTGGATGGTCGCCAACCGGCACCTTCCCTACGAAGCTACACTGAACGAACATTTCGCTCAGGTCGGTGAAATTGCCGGCGACAACCGGTTCAAGGTGTTCCAGGCCTCTCGCCCTCGGCGTTAAGGCCCGTTAACCTGCGCCCAAATTCAGGAGGATTCGGATGTCCTTTTCCATCGCTGGCAAGACAGCAATCGTAACGGGCGGAGCCAATGGCATCGGCCTGGCCATCGGGCGGCATTTCGCGGATGCGGGCGCAAATGTCATGTTTGCCGACATAGATGAAAAACGCCTGATCGACGAGCTTGGAGAACAGGCCGAAGGCAGCAATATCCGGTACTTTGCGGGTGATCTGCGCGAAAAGCTGACCATTGCCAACCTGTTATCTGCGACGCTGGATGCGTTCGACCAGGTGGATATTCTGGTCAACGGCGCACGACAGGTGATCCCGTCTGATCCGCTGGATCCGGATGACGATTCGATGCGCACCCTGCTGAACCAGAACCTGATGCCCGCCTTGCGGCTCAGCCAGCTGGTCGCAAATCGCATGATCAAACAGGCCGACGGCGATGTCGAAAACCCGGCGGGGACGATCATCAACCTGTCCTCGATCGCGGCCCGGCGGACCCACCCCGATCTGATGGCCTATTCCGTTTCGACCGCTGCACTGGATCAGCTGACCCGGTCCCTTGCGGTTGCGCTGGCTCCGAAACGGATTCGCGTCAACTCGATTGCGCTGGGTTCGGTCATGAGCGCATCGCTGCAATCGACCCTCAAGGACAACCGCGATTACCGCGTCGATATCGAAAAGCATACGCCCCTGGCCCGTATCGCCTCGGCAACGGAACTGACGGAAACCGCGCAATATCTTGCGTCTGATGCAGCTGGTTTCGTCACCGGACAGATCCTGACAATCGACGGTGGCCGTACCCTGCTTGACCCGGTCGCGGCCCCTGCGCATTAAGACCCATGTTCGAAACAGAAAAATCTACCGCCTCCACCTGGTTTCGCCAATTGCGCGATGACATCGTTGCAGCGTTCGAAGCCCTTGAAGACAGCCACACCGACGGGCCGTTTGCCGATGCCGCACCCGGACGGTTCGAGGTCAAGGAAACCAAACGCCAATCGGACGACGGGTCAGACGCGGGCGGCGGGCTGATGTCGGTCATGCGCGGCGGGCGTGTTTTTGAAAAGGTCGGAGTCAATGTCTCGACCGTCTACGGCACGCTGGGCGAACGGGCGCAACAGGCGATGGCGGCGCGCAAGGGCATCCCCGGAATGACCGAAGATCCGCGCTTCTGGGCGTCGGGTATCAGCCTTGTGGCCCATATGCAGAACCCCCATGTCCCGGCGGTCCACATGAACACACGCGTGTTCTGGACACCCCATGCCTGGTGGTTCGGTGGCGGCTCGGATCTCAACCCGTGCATCGAGTATGACGAGGACACCGCGCATTTCCACGCCACGCAAAAGGCGCATCTTGACCCGCACGGACCCGCCCATTACCCGCGCCTCAAGGACTGGGCTGACGAGTATTTCTACATCCCTCACCGCAAACGCGCGCGCGGCGTCGGCGGGATCTTCATGGACGACTATTGTACCGGTGACTGGCAGGCGGATTTTGCCCTGACACAGGACATTGGCAGGGCGTTTCTGCCCGCCTTCCTGCCCTTGGTCGAAAGGCGCCGCGTTCAGAACTTCTCAGAGGCGGACAAGACCACCCAACTGGTGCATCGCGGCCTTTATGCAGAATACAACCTTGTCTATGACCGGGGCACAAAATTCGGTCTGGAAACCGGGCATGACCCGGATGCCGTTCTGATGAGCCTGCCGCCGATGGCAAAATGGGTCTGACGATCAGAACGTGTCCATGATGAAATTGTCGTAGCAATAGTTCTGCGCCGACACCGCCGACATGTTTGCTCCGACTTTCTTGACCGTGATCGAATAGCCGGGTTTCGTATCGGCCCCCGGCGGCGGAGTCATGGAAAACTGCACCGTTCGCACGCCGGGTTCATACGCCCGCCAGATATAGATCCTCTGCGAGTTCGGAACGCCCAGTGTGCGAATGGCATAATCTCCGATCCCGCACCAATAATTGACCGGCGCGGATGAACCGACAGCCTTTACTTCGTAAACCCCGTCCGGCAAGGGCGTGATCTCGGTTCGGAACTGCGGCCGGACTGACAGGCCGAACCCAACGGCCCCGGCCACCGCAGGCGTCATAACAAGTGTGGCAGCGATGAATGGCTTGAGAAAACGCATGATCCAGATATCCCGAAACAATGGCACCAATACCGATAGCATAACCACGACACCCTGCGAGTAAAGTGGGGCACACCAGCTGCGCCGGCGCAGTTATCCGGGGAAATTCCACTATTCATATCGCCGGAAACAAGTACACTACCCGAAAGAATTAATAACGCATCAAACTATCGGCAGTTCCGTTGAACAAGAGTTTTCCAAAAGACTGGTTCGATTTCCCACCCGAGAAATATGCGGATCTGGGGGCGATGTTCTATCTCGCGGGTCTGACAAAAACGCACCAGAAACGTAACCTTGCGCAAGTTCTTTATGCGTTCGAAACCCCGTTCCGTCTGGGCCAATACCAGATCTTCAGGCAAAATGGCTTTCCCCGCGGATTTGTCACTTTTGCCGGTCTCAGCCCCGACGCCGAATATCGCTATGCGGTGAAAGAAACGTCACTGACAGACAAGGATTTTACCAGCGGGTCTTCCTTCTGGATCATCGACCTTGTCGCGCCGTTTGGACAGACCAGCCAGATTGTTGATATCCTCAAGCAAGAGATCCCGCATCCGCGCGTGCGCACCAACCGAATGGACAGCGACATGACACGCAACCGGATTGTCGAATGGACGCGGGACGATGCAGGCGAGGTTCATATGCGCCTGTACCGAAAGAAGGAATTTGAACGGATGCTGCAACAAGGCGAGGTCTAGTTGGTTTCAGTTCCGATCACAGGTGAATTGACCGGCAACGTGACCGGGTCCCCACCCAATGTGGCGATGGGGCAACCCACGCTGAACAACGGAAACTTTACACCGCTCACCCAAACTTGGACAATTGCGACACCCCCTGCCAACGGTACAGCCACGATCGACCCAAATACCGGAGAGTGGACCTATACGGTCGATCCGACGTTTTTCGACAGCCTCGACAATGGTCAAGTTGTCTTTGATTCCTTCTTCATCAGTGTCTCGGGAACAACGCAAGCAGGTCCGATTACACTTCCGTTTACCGGCTCTCCGGACCCGGTAGAGGTGGTCATCAGGATCGAAGGCGTGTGTTTCGTAGCCGGAACCCTGATCGAGGCCGAAAACGGCCCCCGCGCCATCGAGACCCTGAAGGTCGGGGACAAGGTGGCGACAGCCGATCACGGGTTGCAACCCATTCGCTGGATCGAAAGCAGCACGATCCCACCCGACCGATTACGCGACGAACCCGCAATGTGGCCCGTTCGCATCTCGGCAGGCAGTCTGGGACCCAACACACCCTCGCGGGATCTTCTGGTGTCTCAGCAGCACCGTATTCTGGTGAAAGGCCCCCGCGTCGAACTGCTTTTCGGAACCACCGAAGCGCTGGTTGCCGCCAAGCACCTGTGCAGATGGCCCGGAATAGGGCTCGATACCTCGGTTGAAACGGTCGAGTATCTGCACATCCTGCTGGATCGGCACGAAATCCTCTCGGCGGATGGGGCACAGGCAGAAAGCCTGTTTCTGGGGGAAGAGGCGCTACATACCCTTTCATCCGACGCGCTCCAGGAACTGGCCGCCATATTTCCCGACCGTCTCTCCTCTGGCCATCAGGGGTTTGGGCGCGCCGCGCGCCTTATCCTGCTGGAACACGAAGCCCGCGCACTTGCCTGAGGTCAGGTGCCAGTCCCGATACGGCCACCGACGTTCTGCGGGGCCAGTGCAACCGTCTTGATCACGGCATGGCACGTGCTGCCCGGCTGCAAGTTCAACGCCGCAACTGACCGGCGCGTGACCCGTGCAAGAACAGTCCCAGCCAGTGTCCTGACCGACACGATCGCTCCGGGACCTTCACCCGACCGGATCGAGTCGACCGTCCCGCTGAGCACGTTCAATGCCGACAGACCCTCGGGCTTTTGGACGGACAGGATCACCTCTTGCGCCGGAATGCGAATTCGCAGATGCGCGCCGACCTCCTGCCCGATACGTGGCAGAAACAGACGCGCGCCATTTGCGTTCAGCTCGGTCAACCCGTCAGCATGGTGCCGGTGCACCTGCACTTCCAACACGGCCCCGACCGCGCGCACACCTGCGGGCGCCACGGACGGATCGGACAGAACCTCGGACGCGGGGCCATGGCGGACGACCCTGCCATCCTGCAAAGCGACAACCGATGTGGCCAGACGGGCCACCTCGTCGGCTGAGTGGGTAACATACAGGATCGGGACAGACACCTCATCCCTGAGACGCTCGAAATAGGGCAGGATCTCCGCCTTGCGGGCCTCGTCCAGCGCCGCAAGCGGTTCATCTGCAAGGATCAGTCGCGGGCTGGCCAGCAACGCCCTGCCTATCGACACGCGCTGTTTCTCGCCCCCTGACAACCCGGCTGGACGGCGGTTCAGAAGGTGGCCGATCCCCAGCATCTCGATGACTTTTTCCGGGTCTTCACGCCGCGCGCTTTTGGGGGCGAACCAGCGGCCATAGGCAAGGTTCTGGCGAACGGTCAGATGCGGGAACAACCGCCCTTCCTGAAAGATATAGCCCAGCCGCCGCCGGTGCGGCGGCAGCCAGTGCCCGCGTTCGGTGTCAATCAACACCCAGTCATCCACGGCCACCCTGCCCGCGCGCGGCCGCAGCAATCCGGCCACCGCGTTGACAATCGTGGTCTTGCCCGACCCGGAACGCCCGAACAGCACGGTCACACCGGGTGGCGCGTCAAAACTGACCTCCAGATCGATCCCCAGCAGCTGATGATGCAAGCGAACAGACAGGCTCATGATCCGGCCACCCGCGCGGCGGCGCGCCGTCCCACATATTCCGACAGCAGTAACGCGCCCGTGGCGATGACGATCGAGATCAGGACCAGCCGCGTTGCAGCAGCTTCGCCCCCCGGCACCTGCAAAAAGGCGTAAACAGCCGATGGCAATGTCTGCGTCTGGCCCGGAATATTCGACACGAATGTAATCGTCGCCCCAAACTCACCCATGGCCTTTGCAAAGGCCAGAATGGCCCCGGCGATGACACCCGGCAGGATCATCGGCAAGGTCACGGTCAGAAACACCATAAGCCTCGACGCCCCCAGCGTCGCCCCCGCTTGTTCCAGCTTCGGGTCCACCGCCTCGATCGACAGACGTATCGCCCGGACCATCAGCGGAAAGGCCATGATACCAGCGGCCAGCGCGGCCCCAGTCCAGCGAAAGGCGACCACAATGCCGAACTCGGCCAAAAACCGCCCCAACGGCCCCTGAATGCCGAAGGTCAGCAACAGCAGATACCCCGTCACAACCGGCGGCAGGATCAAAGGCAAATGCACCAGACCATTCAGAACCTGCCGCCCGGGGAACCGCCAGCGGGCCAGTATGTAGGCCACGAAAATCCCGACCGGCAAGGTCGCCAGCGTCGCCCAGAATGACACGCGCAGCGACAGCTTCAGCGCTTCGACTTCGGCGGGGCCCAACCACTCCAACGCGATCACCCGCCCGGCAGGGAAAATCCCTGCTCCTGAAAAATCGCCAAAGCCGCATCGCTGTGCAGATGATCCAGAAAAGCCCGCGCCGCACCTGTGGCATTACCTGTCATCGCCGCCGGATAGATGATCGGAGGGTGCAGGTCGGTGGGAAAACTGGCCACAACACTGACCCGCTGTTCCGCCTGCGCATCCGATCGATAGACGATCCCCAGAGGCGCAGCACCCGTTGCCACAAGGGCCAGCGCAGCGCGCACATTGTCGGTTTGTGCCACTCGGTCCTGGACCGCCCCCCACTGGTTCAGCCCCTGCAAAGCCGCCTTGCCGTAGATACCGGCGGGCACCGCTTCGACCAGCGCCATGGCCAGAAAGCCTTCGCCCAGCTCGGCCCTGAGGTCATGAACCACCCGAATGTCGCCCAGAACAGGAC
>NZ_JBXWSG010000094.1:0-13900 GCF_059613305.1 Ruegeria sp. BHSB056
GTTTTTCGTACCGATGTCAAAATCTGATGAGGAACGTATTTGGGAAGCGCAGAAGCGCAGACGTGTTGAGGATATAAGTGCATATCTCGTTCCAGAAGACGAGCGTGTAGAGGATGCTGTACTGACTGATGACGATATTCAACCGGAATCAAAGTCAGACGAAACAATCAAGAAAATCACGCAAGTTTTCGCGTGAACTAAAAACAAGGGGACGTTCGCGATGATGGAAGCAAGGAGGGCTGAAGAAGAAATTCTGGATGCGCATGAGGTCTTTGTCGGCAAAGATATCTTAGAGCTTTTGAGCAGCTCAATGTATGTTAATCCACTCACGATTTTCCGCGAATATGTACAGAATGCCACCGACGCCATTGATGATGCGGTGGCTGCTGGCTTGTTGGGCTCGGTTTCGGATGGCCGGGTTGAAATTAACGTGGATCATATCGATCGACGTGTTGTTGTTCGGGACAATGGTGTGGGACTCTCCAATGCAGAATTCCCCGCGCGCATGCTGTCTTTTGGTGCAAGTGCAAAGCGTGGAACTGACGCGCGGGGGTTTCGTGGTGTCGGACGGTTGTCGGCGCTTGGTTATGTCCAGAAGCTTGTTTTTCGCGCTCGTTCAAATGGGGATGCAAAGGTTCTAGAAGCAGTATGGGATGGTAGAGTCGTCAAAAAACTACTCGGCTCAATGGATGCCGAAAGTGACTTACACTCAATCGTAAGGGAGGCGGTAACGCTGAAGCGGCTCGATCCTGGAGATTATCCTGCGCATTTCTTCGAGGTGGAGCTTGTCAAACCAAGGCGGATTGCCAATGATCGATTGCTTAATGAAGTTGAGATCGCAAACTTCGTTGGCCAAGTTTGCCCCTGCCCTTTCTCACCGGAATTTTCCTACGGAACTGAGATTGTCAGCTTGCTCAAAGCCCATGGCCGCGCTGGCCGCTTCTACAATGTTCACATTAATGAAGCGGAAGAACCTGTCTATCGCCCGTATCGCAATGAAGTGGTTTACTCGGACACAAAAAAAGCGGCCCTGCAATCCTTGAAGTCCTTTGAGGTCGAAAGCATTGATGGGGAGACGGCAGCTATCGGTTGGCTGATTCATCATGATTATCAGGGCGCTATTCCGGTGGCACAGGGTGTGCGAGGACTAAGGGCACGGGTCGGAAACATTCAGATTGGACATGATCGCCTGTTTCATGAGGTATTCCCTGAAGACCGCTTTTGTTCGTGGACTATTGGTGAAGTGCATGTTCTGGATAGCCGCGTGGTGCCGAATGGACGCCGTGATGAATTTGAGAGCAATGCGCATCTGGACAACATCATTGCCCATTTACGGCCCATCGGTGCAGAAGTTGCACGCGAATGTCGAGTGTCCTCACAAAAGCGGAATCGCTTGAAAACGTTCGAGCTCGCGGCGGATAAGATATACGAAAAATTGGATGTGTTGAAACAGGGCGCAGTGTCGGCTCGATACGCCAAGACCATTAAGGAAGAGATAGGTGCGTTGCTTGCAGGAATGCATAAGGTGACCGAATTCGACCTTTTCGAGGATGAAGACCGACGAAAGCTAAGAAGCCAGTTCCGAAAAATCGAAAAGGCTGTGGACGCCTGTACGACAAAGGCTTCTGGAGATGTTTTCGAGAGCCTGCCCGAACGCAAACAGGCAGCCTACAAAGAGGTTTTCGATTTGATTTACGATTGTTCGACAAATCAAGTGGCGGCAAAGAGCTTGATCGATCGGATGTTGGATCGACTATCGCGTTCCTAAGTAAACTGTCCCATTGACGCTGACGTTAGACAGTTGGTTGCACCCAAGGATTGATGGCACGATTCATTCGATGGAATGGCGAAGGCTATTGAGTCTTAGATAGTCACAAGCTAACTAAATTTGACTGGGGTAGCATGCATAGGATGCCCATAGGATAGCATTGACCAATATGTAAATAATTTCGAGTCTTTTGCATAGGTTAGTGTGATTGTGGTTTATTTAAAATCTTGCGTTGCTGTGAAAAGTGAGAAAAGAATTTCGATATGATAACAAACGAACTGAAACAAGGCGACATACTCGCGAGAAATTTTCATACACCCAGTGCGGAATACTACTTCACTCTGACACCTGATTGCGACATATACAATAATAAATTTAGAAACATAATAACAGTGCTACCTATTGTGAGGATAGCTGACTATATTGAGAAGGTTCTTTTTGAAGGGGAAATAGAAAAGTGTATTGCCCAATTCGAAGAACAGTTCACATCGCTTTCCGATCATTCGATTGACCGATATTTCTTTTATGAACACATATTACCCGATGACCCAGATAGCGCATTTAATAGGTTTGTTGGAAGAAACGCCCCAGAGGAGTTTAAAATTTCAAGAAGATTTAAGGTTGGGAAAGAAACAAGTACTCAAGTATATTTGGACCTGTGTAAGCATCGAAAGGCAAACGTGGGTAAACGCATCAAAAGCTGCCTCAAGGGTCTTCAGCAAGATTTCTTCTTCCTTAATACGATACCTCAATCATCCGAATTCGGGTTTCTAGTTGATTTGCGGAGGCCTTTGTCAATTTCTGCAGAGTGCATAATGCTCAGAAGCACTGGAGGTTTTCCTGAAGACCCGAGCAACACGTATCACCAACTAGGAAGCCTTCCCGATTCGGTGCGGTTTGCCCTGGGACAGTCTTTTGCGTCCCTATTTTCCAGAATCGGAATGCCTACAAGTTTCGAAAAAGAGCGGGACCAGATTATTCAGCTATTCGAGGAGAATTTCTCATGAATGCCAATATGAAGGTTTCCGCAATAGTCATCGATGAGAGTGCATTAAACCAAATTTCGTTTGCAGATGTTGGGGATCACATTCTATCTGGTAAAGAGTTCTCCCTTAACGCACTTGAGCTGAAATCACTACTATTGGATGATGTTCTTTACGTTTTAAACCAAGATGCTCGCGAGCAATCTAAATTGGTAGTTATAGATGTTGTTGAGTGCAACTTACTTGACTTTGATGGCGACCACTACGAGCTTTTGGATAGGATAATTACACTGTCCCTGAGTCGGATTTCTCCCCACGTAAGTGTATCGCCTAAATGGGGTCCTTATTCGGACGGATCACGAAAGGGATCTATTTTTGCGAATACAGCCGCGCGAGGATACGCGCATCGAATATATTATGAGGAAAAATTTGACGGAAGTGAGCACATTTTTGTGTTTTCTCTTGAGGAGGGCAAGCGGCAATTCTCTAAAGTCAAACCTAATATTACGCTTTTTCGACGTGCTGTGGGCAAACAGATTGATGCGCTTTTAGAGTATGAAGAGCGTCAACAATCAGTCGCGAGCGAAGGTGAAAACCTAGTTCATATTGACCCTTTAGGCACTGATCTCGCCCATGGTTGGACTTTGGATGAATGGCTGAATACTCATCTAACCCAACAGCAGCGTGCTTTTGTCGAAAAGGACTACTCTCAATCTGTGAGGTTGCGAGGGGCAGCGGGTACAGGAAAGACACTAGCACTGGTTGTCAAGTTTCTAAGTGATCTCAGAAAATTTGAATCTCTGCGAGAAAATAAACGTCTGTGCTTCGTAACGCATAGTCAGGTAACAAAAGACCTTGTTCTTAGCATCATAGGGCAACTCGACCCGCATCGTAGAATCATAGAAGGCCAATTTGCGCAGGGGCGCATTAGAACGATATTTGAAATTTGCAACGATCTCATGAATCGCCGCGAGCATTCGGTAAGCCCGGTCGACATCGATGCCTATGAAGGTCGGAAGATGCAAAGGGAAATCATTGACAGTATCATCGTTGAGAGTCGAGGAACTCTTGCTAAACAATTTGGTGACCAATGCTCACCAGACTTTCTCAAAAGGCTACTAACCGAGAGTGATGAAAGTGTTGCCAGACTCGTTGATGAAATATTTTCTGAGTTTGCTAGTATTTTTGATGCCGAAGGAATTCGCCCTGGTAGTGAGAAGGGTCGGAGATACCTAGAGAGGCCACGAGCGGAGTGGCTGTTGGAACCTAGAGAGCAAGGTGATCGAAATATTTTATTAGATATCTACCGTCGGTATCGGGACAATTTGCATCAAATGGGTGTTATTAGCGTCGATCAGTTAGTCGCAGATGCAGTCGGTTTTTTGAGTTCAAACACTTGGGACAGCCTTGTGTCGCAGGCAGGTTTTGATGCTCTTTTCGTTGACGAAGCGCATTTGTTTTCCACTCTTGAGCGACAAACTTTGCGGCCCATCTTGAGATCAACTGATGATGGAACGACTGCGCAACCGATGTTTGTCGCCTACGATTTTAAACAAGTAACTCGCGACGGGTTGGAGGCCTTGATCCCAAGTTTTCAGTCTACAGCCGCTTGGATGGGAAGCGCCAATCGGGATAGTGACCGAGTAACACTCGATAGAGTATTCCGCTTTACACCGCAGATCGCTTCTATGATCTCAGATTTGGCTATGACCTATGTCGATACGGATATATTGGATGAGGTCGACAAGTCTACCGGTGAAAGCGAGGGAGAAACAGGACAAGTGCCATCAATTGAAGTTTTTGGTACTAATCTGGCTCTTTATCAAAGTGTATTTGCGAAAGCAAAGGAGCGAACAAAAAAAACAAAAGCCGGTCGCAAAATATGTGTAATTTGTATGGACGACGGAATGTTCGAGATCTATCGCGACGCGGGTGCGTTTAGGGGAGATTTCATTTCGGTAGAAGGCAGGGAAGATATTACCAAACTTAGATACGCAGGGCGGAAGTTTGTTTTGTCGACACCGGAATACGTCTCCGGTCTTCAGTTTGATTTTGTGTTTGTTCTTCACTCGGATGCGGGTTTGTTGGACAATGAGGAAATTGGACCGCGTAGAAAGCGTCTGAATGTCCGTCGCCTCTACCTTGCGGCAACCCGAGCGAGTGGGGAACTTCATTTTGCATGTTCAAATGAATTTGGCGGGAAATCGCGAATTTTTGATCATGCACTTTCGTCAGGTTCGTTAACTCTGCTCCCGAGCAAAGATCGCTAGCTGAACCGATGCCAAGATAATACCCATGCTAGAGGGAGGCCTATACTTGCGCAGGCAAATGATTAGCCCTCCTCTTTGATCGGTTGGACACCCGCTATGACCGCTGTCCCTAGGACTTCCCTTCGGCGCACCTGTAATCTACTGGCTATGAATTCTGTTCTTAAACCAAACACTTCAATTCCGTTCGACAACAGTGGTTGCGCCCTCCCGCAACCAGCGTCAGAAAACCACAAACACTGCCCGTTCAGACTACAATTGATCCCCCGGATCAATTGCTTAACCTCTTAACTTCGTCAGCATCAGAACCTGAACCGCAGAGGATCATATCCTCTCACCGATACCAAATATAACATACAATATCAGATTGTTACGAACCGCCTCAGGGCGGTGTTTCTATTTGCGCCAATACCGCCGGAAATACTCTGGAAGCAATAGGAATTAGAGAACTGCTGCTGCCCCCAACAGTATTTTGCGTCACCCCGGATTAAGGTCTTCAAGCTCCGGCATCAGGACAACGCTTTCCTGTTCGTTCGGGTCCGTGCGTGCGATAACTGCAACTGCGGGTTCGTTCCCATCGTTGAACGGCAGGTGCGGAGTGTTTGCCGGTATATAGATCAGGTCTCCTGCTTGCGTTTCCATGACATGTTCCAGCCTGTCGCCCCAATACATCTTCGCAGACCCGGAAAGCACATAAATCGCGGTTTCATGTGTCTCATGTTTATGCGCCTTGGCGCGCCCTCCGGGCGGGACCGTAAGCAGATGCATGCAGATAGCTTGGCTTCCTACTGTCTGTCTGGCGATGCCTTCGAAGTAATCGAACCCCTGTTTCCCGGAATAGGTTTCGCCGGGGCGCAGTTTCACACAATCCGCCATCTAGGTATTCCTTCCTAAGATTTGAGCGAGAGAATGATACGCCAGCTTCGCTAGGAAACGTAGGGAAATCAGAAGCGGGTTTTGGGCGGAGATTCTAACGAGCCTTATGAACGAACCGCATACCGGGTGATACGGCCTGAGATACATAAGGACGAAGAAAGCCACGTCTGCGGACGTTACTCATAGCAAATTGTGCAGGTAGCCATGACAGGTCCGCACCTCGAACACCTCCTTCAAAACCTTCCCTGTTGGGTGGTCACATGGCGTGTTGCCAGTGAAGAACCTTGGAAAGATTGCATTATCTCGGTTCAGAAAAAGGGTCCGGAGGGGTGTTCAATCGCAGATGCCGTATGAATGCCCGTGCAATCCTTGGAACCGGTTTTTGATCCGAAACCACAAAATGGCCTCGATACCGCATTGGAGATTCAAATCGGACAAATGTTAGGTCGGGAGATCGGTAATGGTAGACGGGAAAGGGATTAATAACAGACAGCCCCAGTCCTTCGCGCGCCATGTCGGCTGCGGCAAATGAGGTTGAAACTTCGGCAACGATCCTCGGTTTGGCGCGCACCTGATGAAGCAACCGGTCCAGCTGCCCGCGCCGCCCGTGTCGATACGTCAGTGCGATCAACTCTTGCTCATGCAAGTCTGAAGGCGTCAGAACGGAGCGTTCAGACAGAGGATGTTCGGGGCGCATGACGCAAACGGCTGGTGACTCGCGAAATGGTATAAGTTTGATGCCAGCGCGGCTTTGTTCAATCCCGGTCACGGCAAGATCAAATCGGTTCTCAAGCACGCCAAGCGTGACCATATCCGACGTTGTCACCTCAAGGTTCACGAAAAAACCGGGATTCCCGCGAATGAAACTGGCGATGAGGGAAACGATGTATCGATGAGCATAGCTGGGCGGTGCAACGAGGCGCAGCGTTTCCTGCACAGTTTCGCCCGGACCATCGATCCTGTCCAATGCCTCGAACAAAGGATCCAATCGCATATTCAGCCTTACGGCTTCTTGCGTCGGTCGCAATCTGCCTGCATCCCGTTCGAACAATGTTCTGCCCAGTCGATCCTCTAAGCTGCTGACCGAGCGACTGACCGCGGACTGAGACAAGCCGAGCTGTCGTGCGGCAGCGGCTGTTGTTCCAGACTGCATGAGCGCACGGAGCGCTTGGTATTCCGGCAAAGAATGCCAGTTGCGAGGTTTCTTCATTGCTGGGCGCCCGCATGATTCCGACTAGCTCTATGAGTAAAACTCATCAAGTTTTTTTACAATCATGACGATTACGTCTGTTAGCGTGTGTCGAGATGACACTAACCTGGGTAAAGCGAGTTTGAGGACCCTCCCTCTTATCATTGATGGGCACAATGATGTTCTGTCAAAACTGGCCTCGTCAGGTGGTCTGCCCGAAGCGGGCCGCTTCCTGACCGGGCTCGAAGGCGCGATCGACTCTGTAAAATCCACGGCCGGTGGATTTGGCGGAGGCTTCTTTGCCGTCTGGGTGCCTTCGCCTATCGATGCCGATGCAAAAATGGAAGAAATGGTCCGGCCCAGCTATGACCTGCCGCTTCCCAATCATATTGATGCCGAAGATGCTCTGCCCGCAGCGCTGGGGCAGATTGCCATACTGCTGGAACTGGAACGTTTGGGGGCGTTGAAAGTGGTTCGATCGGTTTCGGATATCAGGAACTGCTTGGCGCAAGGCCAGATGGCGGCCATTTTTCACATCGAGGGCGCCGAGGCGATTGATGCAGATCTGCATTCGCTTGATGTATTTCATGCGGCGGGGTTGCGATCGCTTGGGCCCGTGTGGAGCCGACCCAACATTTTTGGCCATGGTGTGCCGTTTAGATATCCATCGGGGCCAGATACTGGCCCTGGGTTGACAGACCATGGACTGCGGCTTGTGCAGCGATGCAACGCGCTGGGTATCATGTTGGATTTGTCCCACCTCAATGAAAAAGGTTTCTGGGATGTAGCGCGGTATTCGGATGCGCCTTTGGTCGCAACGCATTCAAATGCCCACGCCATCTGTCCGCACGCGCGAAATCTGACCGATGATCAGCTTCGCACCATCGCGGAAAGCGACGGGATGGTCGGGTTGAACTTTGCCACTGCGTTTCTGCGTGAGGATGGTCGGATGCTGTCCGACGTGCCGTTGATGCAGGTTCTGAAGCACCTTGACCACCTGATCGGGATAATGGGTGAAGACCGGGTCGGGCTTGGGTCCGATTATGACGGGGCGGTCGTGCCGGACGACGTGAAGGACGTCTCGATGCTGCCTCGATTGAGAGATGCCATGGTGACCCATGGATACGGCGAAGAGCTCATCAAGAAGCTCTGCCACGAAAACTGGTTACGTGTCCTTGAGAAAACCTGGGGCTCGTAACTGTTAGTGAAGACTTGATGACACAGAGAGGACAAAATGAACGCATTTAACAGATTGCTTACCGGTGCGGCGCTGGGATTGGCGCTGGCCGTGACCTCGACCTCGGCAATGGCCGAAACGCCGCCGAACATGCTGGTTATCGCGCATCGTATCGACGACATCACGACGCTGGACCCGGCCGAAAGCTTTGAGTTTGCGGGTTCGGATGTCAGCCGGAATGTCTATCAGAAGCTGGTCAACTTCGACCCGCTCAATCTGGACGCTGGTTATCAGCCCGACATCGCTGAAAGCTGGGATGTGTCTGAAGACGGCAAATCGATCACCTTCAATATCAGGGAAGGACTGGCCTTTCACTCCGGAAATCCGGTGACGGCAGAAGATGTTGAATTTTCGCTGCGTCGCGCGATCATTCTGAACAAGACGCCGGCCTTTATCCTGACCCAGTTTGGGTTCACGCCGGAAAATGTCGAACAAACGATTGTCGCGGACGGCAACACTCTGACGATCACGACGGACAAACCCTATGCGACATCCTTCGTTCTGAACTGTCTGACCGCTACCATCGGCGGCATTGTCGATAAGAAGACGGTGATGGAACACGACAAGGATGGCGACTTGGGCAATGAATGGCTCAAGACCAATACTGCTGGATCTGGGGCTTATAGCCTGGTCAGCTGGAAACCCAATGAAAGCGTAACACTGAAGTCGAACCCCGATTTCTATTTGGGTGCTCCGGCCATGGAGCGCGTGGTTGTCCGTCACGTTCAGGAAAGCGCCAGCCAGCGCCTGTTGCTGGAACGTGGTGATATCGATGTCGCGCGCAACCTGAATCCAGAAGATGTTGCCGGCGCTTCATCTGTTGCCGGCGTAAAGATTGCAGACGAGCTTAAGGGCCGCCTGATGTATGTTTCGCTGAGCCAGAAACACCCTGAGCTGAGCAAGCCTCAGGTTCGGCAGGCGTTCAAGTATCTGGTTGACTATGAAGGGATGCGCGACAGCTTCCTGAAGGGGCAATACACGATCCACCAGAATTTCCTGCCCCAAACCTATCTCGGTGCCTCTGACGAGACGCCGTTTAGCTTTGATGTGGAAAAGGCCAAGGCCCTGCTGGATGAAGCAGGTGTAAGCGGGCTTGAGATCGAAGTGGGTGTGCGTGAAGCGCAGGAACGGATCGAAATCGCCCAATCGCTACAGAATGCGCTGAGTCAGGTTGGCATCACGATGAACATTACCGTGGGAACCGCCAAACAAATTTTGGCGCGGTATCGTGCGCGGGAACTGGATGTTTACCTTGGCGCATGGGGGCCGGACTATCCCGACCCGCAGACGAACGCAGGTACCTTTGCCTATAACCCGGATAATTCGGACGAAGCCAATGCCACAGGATTGCTGGCATGGCGGAATTCTTGGGATACCGGCGGGCTGACCGAGAAAACGGATGCGGCTGTTGTCGAAAACGACACCGCGAAACGGGCTGACATGTACAAGGAAATCCAGGCCGAGTTCCGCGAGACTTCGCCGTTTGTCATCATGTTCCAGCAGATTGAGCAATCGGCCCTGCGTGAAAACGTGACGAATTTCTCAACCGGTCAGGCGATCACTTCGGCGTCGTATTGGCAGGTGACCAAGTAAATGGCACTGGCCGAAAGACCAACTGAGGGGCGCCGCTCGGCGCCTCTTATCCATTGGATCAAGAGTATCCTGAAAACTCTTGGCACCATCGCAATTACAATGCTGGGTCTGCTTTTTGTGACCTTCATCATCGGTCGCGTGATGCCGATCGACCCGGTGCTGGCGATCGTAGGCGAACGCGCATCGCAATCTACTTATGATGCGGTCTATCAACAGCTTGGCCTTGATAAACCGCTGTTGGTTCAGTTTGGATATTATCTTTGGGATGTTCTGCACGGCGATTTTGGCGATTCACTTCTGAATGCGCGCCCGGTTTCCGAGGATATTGCCCGCGTCTTCCCTGCCACGCTGGAGTTGGCGACCTTGGGCGTTCTGATCGGCATCTTTCTCGGTGTTCCGCTTGGTGTGATCGCCGCAGTCAAGCGCGGATCATGGATCGATCAGATCGCCCGTGTGGTCGCGCTTGTCGGGTATTCTATGCCAATCTTCTGGCTGGGGCTCATGGGGCTTTTGGTCTTTTATGGGATACTTGGCTGGGTCGGTGGCCCGGGCCGCCTGGATATCTTCTATGAAGACCTTGTTCCCACGCGAACAGGGCTGATCTTGCTAGACAGTGCCTTGGCTCAGGATTGGGATGTCTTCCGCAATGCGTTGTCCCATATCATCCTGCCCGCAGCTTTGCTGGGGTACTATTCGCTTGCCTATATCAGCCGGATGACCCGATCCTTCATGCTGGAGCAGTTGTCGGCCGAGTATGTCATCACCGCTCGCGTTAAAGGGCTGTCTGAAAGACAAGTTATCTGGCGCCACGCCTTCAAGAATATCCGGGTGCAACTGATCACAGTGATCGCACTAAGCTATGCCAACTTGTTGGAAGGATCAGTTCTGACCGAGATCATCTTTAGCTGGCCGGGGATCGGCAGCTATATCACGACGGCCTTGCTGAGCGCCGACATGAATGCCGTTCTTGGAGGAACCGTTGTGGTCGGGCTGATTTTTATCTGCCTGAACATATTCTCGGACCTTCTTTACCGTTTCTTTGATCCGAGGTCGAAATGAGCGACATGACCTTGCGCCAGTGGCTGCTGACCGACGAGCCGACTTCGCGCCGCCATGCCAGATTGGCCAGCTTCTACAAAGGCTGGCTGACTTTGCGATCAAACTCGATGGCGATGGTCGGGTTGGCGATCCTTGTCATCCTTGTTCTGACAGCGCTCTTTGCGCCTTTTCTCGCGCCGCACGATCCCTTTGTTCAGAGCCTGTCCAGCCGACTTCTCCCCATCGGGGCTGAAGGGCACCTGTTGGGAACCGACAGCTTGGGGCGGGATATTCTGTCACGCCTGATCTTTGGGGCGCGAATTACACTGTACATCGTAGCTCTTGTGGCGCTCATCGCACCGATTGCGGGGCTTCTGGTCGGGACTGTTGCGGGATATGTGGGGGGATGGACGGATGTGATCCTTATGCGCATCACGGATATTTTCCTCGCTTTTCCACGACTTGTTCTGGCGCTGGCGTTTGTCGCAGCGCTTGGGGCAGGGATTGAAAACGCGGTTCTGGCAATCTCACTCACGGCGTGGCCTCCCTATGCGCGTATGGCGCGTGCAGAAACCCTGACCATCCGGTCAACCGACTATATCAACGCGATCCGCCTTCAGGGTGCCGGGCCGCTGCGCATCATCACCCGGCATATCTGGCCACTTTGCATCTCATCTTTGATCGTGCGGGTCACGCTGGATATGGCCGGGATCATTTTGGCTGCAGCCGGTCTTGGTTTTCTGGGGTTGGGGGCACAACCTCCAAGCCCGGAATGGGGTGCCATGATATCCGAGGGTCGAAGGTTCATCCTTGATCACTGGTGGGTGGCCACGGTGCCGGGGCTCGCAATTTTCACGGTTTCGCTGGCTTTCAACCTGTTGGGTGACGGGCTGCGGGACGCGCTTGATCCAAAGGACGGTGGGCAATGAACTTACTCGACATCGAAGATCTGTGGGTTCGTTTCCCAACCCGTCAGGGCGTGTTTGACGCCGTGCGGGGCGTGTCGTTTTCGCTGGGGCGCGAGCGTCTGGGGATCGTCGGCGAAAGCGGCTCGGGCAAGTCGATGACGGGACGGGCCATTCTGCGCCTGATCCGAAATCCGGGTATCGTGGAGGCCAAACACATCAATTTGGAAGGCCGAGACCTGATGAAGCTCAGCGAGCGCGAGATGCGTGAGGTGCGAGGGAAGCAGATCTCCATGGTGATGCAGGACCCCAAGTTTTCTCTGAACCCGGTGGTCACCGTTGGCGAGCAACTCATGGAGGCATACCAGCAGCACAATTCCGGCTCGAAGGCCCATGCTAAGAAGATGGCTATCGAGATGTTGGATAACGTCTCAATCCGTGATCCTGAGCGGGTGATGCGAACGTACCCGCATGAGGTGTCTGGGGGTATGGGGCAGCGCATTATGATTGCGATGATGTTGATTCCCAATCCCAAGATACTGATTGCCGATGAACCAACTTCGGCGCTTGATGTCAGCGTTCAGCGGCAGGTGCTGAACATCATGGATGGATTGGTCAAGGAGCGGGGGATGGGTCTGATATTCATCAGCCACGACCTGAATCTGGTGTCTGAATTCTGCGACCGTGTCCTCATCATGTATTCAGGTCGGATCGTCGAGGTTTGCGAGGCTGACAAGCTGCATCAGGCCCAACATCCCTATACCCAGGGCTTGCTGAACTCGCTGCCGCGCCTTGATGAAAAATGCACTCACCTGAGTGTCCTCACACGCGATCCCTCTTGGTCCGAAGCCCCGAGCGTGAGGGGTTGAGATGAAGGCACTGGAAATCAACCACCTGAATGTCTGGTTTGGTCATGCACACGACCGGGTCGATGCGGTGAAGGACGCAAACCTTGAAGTCGCGCAGGGCGAGAGTTTTGGCCTTGTGGGCGAAAGCGGGTCCGGCAAGTCGACAATTCTGAGGGCAATAACCGGACTTGCACCGCAATGGTCGGGCACAATCCGAGTAGAAGGCCAGGCGATATCCGGGTCCCGGCGGGATCGGTCATTCTTTCGAACCGTCCAGATGGTGTTTCAAGACCCCTACGCGTCTTTGCATCCGCGGCATACTGTTGATCAGGTCCTCAGTGAAACTATTCATCTGCATGGGTTTGGGGACATCGATAAACGCGTGAGCGATTTGCTCAATGACGTCGGACTTGGGCAAAAATTCCGGTTCCGGTATCCACACCAGCTTTCCGGTGGCCAACGACAACGCGTGGCAATCGCAAGGGCCTTGGCAGGTGAGCCGGATATCTTGCTTTTGGACGAACCCACGTCAGCTTTGGATGTCAGCGTTCAGGCCGAGGTGCTCAACCTTTTGACTGACCTGCGCAAACAGCGCGGACTGACCTATCTGATGGTATCTCATGATCTTCCGGTTATCGCACATATGTGCGAGCAATTGGCAGTTATGAGAAATGGCGAAATTGTTGAGGTCATGTCCTCGGAAACTTTGCGTTTGGGGAACCCAAGCCACGAGTATTCCAAGCAATTGTTGACCGCGTCTGTTGCTCCGAACCAATAACGAATGTTCATTCAATGTGGGGTTTGTCCTTCACACGATTTATTCGGGGGTCCGACAATGGCGTCCTATAGTATTTCTGGTGTGAATTTATCCTTATTTCGATAGGGACCGCGACAACACTACAGTGATCGAGATATTGGAAACGGCTACAAATTGTGTAACCGTGAAGCATGCAGGTAATGCAATATAAATTTTAGCAACGAGGTCACTGATGAAAAGCAAGGTGCAAAACTTGGCGATTGCGGTTGCGTTACTGATCGCGCCACCTGTTTCAGCCCAGCAATCTGATTGGTCTTTTTCGGGCACAGCTTATCTGTTCATGGCCGAAACGGATATTTCTCTTGCAACACCAAGTGGAACAATCGACGGCACGTTGAGTTTTTCAGACGCTCTCGAAAACCTGGATTTTGCGTTTATG